>NZ_JBSFNC010000005.1:0-134419 GCF_053586895.1 Amycolatopsis sp. NPDC003731
AGCTCCGTCGAACGCTCGTAGTGCTGGCGCAGGTGCTCGTCCCAGCTCGCCACGACGAACTGCTCCACGAACAGCTCCGGCTCGTCCAGGTCGCGCGCCAGACTCGCATGCGCCGGTCCCGGTGGCGCCAGACCCGCTTGCGCCGGGCCCGATGGCACCGGGCCTGCTCTCGGCGGTGTTTGCGTTAACGGCCCCGGTCTCCGCCGCCAACCCCTCCGCGGTCGTCTTCGTGCGGCTCATCGGGCACCCACCGGCAGCTGGTCGAGCGCGCTCAGCTTCCACCCCTCCGGCGTCCGGCTCAGCGCCGCCGCGAAGCGGTTGCGCTTGACCGCCGGGGCCGTTCCTTGCTTGGCCATCGTGATCTCCACCGAGGCCAGCAGCTTCGCCGTGCCCGCGTGTTCGTCCAGTTCGCTCAGGCCGGCGTCCAGCACCCGGCCCGTGGCCACCGTGGCGTTCGCCGCCAGGGTCTTCTTCGTCGTCTCGTCCGTGCGGGCCACCTGGTCGTGCAACGGGCCCGTCGAGGCCGCCAGCCACTTGCCCAGGCCGCCGTCGACGTCGTGGTAGTCCAGCGTGTTCAACTCCGCCACCAGCGTGCGGCCGGCGGTCAGTGCCTCGTCGCGGGCCGTCCCGTACGTCACCGACGACGCGTGGGCCGCCGAGTACCACGAATAGCCCGACCAACCCGCGAACACGGCCGCCGACGCGGCCAGCACCACCGACGCCACCTTCACCGCAGCCACAGCATCTCCTCGAGGCTCGTCGCCGTCGCCTGCGTCCCGAGCCCCAGCGGGCTGGTCAGCCCGCCCGGCAGCACCGCGGCCGGGACCGGCGGGTGCGGCGCGTTCTGCGAGCCGCGCACCGAGCTCGGGTCGCCGTAGGGCAGCGTGCAGGCCGCGTCGGTGTTGAACGGCATCGGCGAGACGTCGTTGCTGGGCCGGCGCGGGGTCTTCTCGTAGCCCTGGGTGCACGGCGGCGGGTCGTTGAAGTTCAGCACCAGGCCCATCCGCAGCTGGTCGCCGCGGTCGTTCAACGCCGACCCGACCGTCGCGACCGCACGGGGCACGTCCGACAGCAGCTGCTCCTCCGCCGCGGTGCGGGTGCCGAACACCCGGGCCGTGGTCAGCAGGTTGGCCAGCAGGATCGGCAGGCCCGGGTCGTTCTCCTTCAGCAGGCCGCCCAGCTCGGACGCCGCCGGCGGGGCGGCCGCGATCAGCCGCCGCAGGTCGCCGTCGGAGCTCGCCAGCTGCTGGGCGAACACCTTGGCGTTGCTGCTGAACGACCGCCACTGCGCTGAGGAGTCGATCTGCGTCCGCAGCACCGTCGCGCCGTCGCCGATCAGCTTCGACGTCTGCGGCAGGTGGTTGCTCGCCTCCTGGGTGAACGTCGTCGCCGAGTCCATCAGCGTCTGCAGGTCCGGGCCCGCGCCGCGCAGGGCGTCGTCGAGCTCGTTCACCACCGTGCGCAGGTCCTGGGTCGGCACCGACGCGGTGAACGAGTCCAGGTCGGTCAGCAGGCTGTTCACCGGCAGCGGCAGCGTCGTCGACTCGCGCCGGATGACCGAATTGCCGTCGAGGTAGGGCGCGTTCGCCGTACGTGGCTGCAGGTCGACGTACTGCTCGCCGACCGCCGAGCGGTTCGCGACCACGGCCCGCGAGTCCGCCGGGATGGGCGGGGCGTCGTCGTCGATCAGCAGGTCCGCCTCCATGCCGGCGACGGTGAGCCGCAGCTCCCCGACCCGGCCGACGGCGACGCCGCGGTAGGTCACCTCGCCGTTGGTGAACAGCCCGCCGCCTTCGGCGAGCTCGAGCTTCACCGTGTAGCTGCCGGACCCGAACAGCCGGCCCAGCCCGGCGTAGTTCGCGCCGACGAACGCGGTCGTGGCCAGCGCGATCACGACGAACAGGACGACCTGGACGCGGACTCTGGTGCTCAGCATCAGCGGCCTCCGGTGGCGACCGGGGTGGTGCTGCTCGGCAGCGGGAAGACGGGCAGCCCCGGCGGGACACCCTCGCCGAGCGGGGGCAGCGGCACGCCGGGCGCCGGGATCATCGAGGCGTAGGCGTTGACGTAGTCGCCCTTGATCGCGCCCAGCACCGAGTCCGGGAACGGGAACGTCGGCAGCATCTGCAGCGACTGCGGCAGGTCCTTCCCGGCGTCGGCCAGCTGCTGCAGGATCGGTGCCAGCGCACGCAGGTCGGCCACCATGTCGGCGCGGCTGCGGTCGACCACGTCGGTGGCCACCGTGCCGAGCCGGTCCAGCGCCTGCAGCATCGACACGAGCTGGGTGCGCTGGTCGGTGAGCGTTTTCAGGCCCGGCGTCAGGTCGGTCAGCGCGCCGGAGAGCTGCTCGTGCCGGTTGGCCAGGGTCGCCGAGAGCCGGTTCAGCCCGTCGAGCGCTTCGGTGATGTCCGACCGGTGCGCGTCCAGGTCGGTCATCAGGGTGTTCACCCCGGAGAGGAACGACCGGATCTGGTCTTCGTTGCCGTCCATCACCTTCGACAGTTCCCGGTTGATCGTCTGCAGCTGCCCGATCCCGCCGCCGTTGAGCAGCAGGGAAAGCGCGCCGAAGATCTCTTCGAACTCGGGGTTGCGGTTGGTGCGGTCCAGGGTGATCGTGGCGCCGTTCGCCAGCCGCCCGGTGCCGGCGGTCTTCGGGTCACCGTCCGGTGGGGCCAGTTCGACGAACTTCTCGCCGAGGAGGCTGGACTGGCGGAGCCGCGCGACCGCGTTCGCGGGCAGGACGACGTCGCCGTTGACCTCCAGGACCGTTTCGGCCGTCCAGCCGTCCCCGCCGAGGTGGACTTCGCGCACCCGGCCGACCGGGACGTCGCCGACCTTCACCGCGGCCTGCGGCACCAGGTCGAGGACGTCGGCGAACTGCACGGTCACCGAGTACGGGTGGTCGCCGACGTCGGCGCCGCCCGGCAGCGGCAGGTCGTAGACGCCCTTGAACTCGCCGGAGGAGCAGCCCGCGAGCGTCAGGCACCCGACGGCGAAGACCGCGAGTACGCGTTTCACCGGCCGCCTCCGTTCGTGTAGGTGTCACCGGTCACCGGCAGCGGCAGCGGCGGCTGGGGGTAGTACTCCAGCAGGTTTCCGCGGCCGAGCACCCGCCCGGTGGCCGGGTCGACCGACTGGAGCACGTTCGTCACCGCCAGCGGCGCGACGTCGAGCGTTTCGGCCAGGGACGCGCGCTGCTCGACGAGGGTCCGCGTGGTCGTCACCAGGTTGTCCACATTGGCCTTGAGCGCGCCGCGGTTGTCCCGGATGAACGCCTGGACGTCGCCGAGCGCGCGGCCGAGGCCTTCGAGCGCCTGGGCCAGCTCGCCGCTGTTGGCGGCCAGGGTGCCGGAGATCTGGGCCAGCTGCTGGTTGACGTTGCTCACCTGGCTGTCGTTGGTGGCCAGCATGGTGGTGAACTGCTGCAGCTCGGTCACCGTGCCGAACAGGTCGTTCGAGTTGCCGGCCAGCGTGCGGGCCAGCTGGGCGAAGTTGCGGACGCTGTCGTTGAACGCGCGGCCGTTGCCCTGCAGGGTCTGCGCGCCGGTCTTCAGCAGGTCGGACAGCGCGCCCTGGGAGTTGGCGCCGTTCGGGCCGAGAGCCTGGGAAATCGTGTCGAGGCTGGCGTAGAGCTGGTCGAGCTCGACCGGGGTGGCCGTGCGCTGGACCGGGATCGTCGCGCCGTCCGGCAGCCGCGGCCCGCCGCGGGCCGGCTTGCCGAACTGCAGGTACCGGTCGGCGACGACGCTGGGAGCGATCACCAGGAGGGTGGTGTCCTCGGCGACGCCGACCGAGCCGTCGACGCTCATGTCGACCTGCACCTGCTCGCCGCGCGGGGTCACCGAGTCGACCTGGCCGATCCGGACGCCGAGCACGCGGACGTCGGAGCCGGGGTAGACGCCGACCGCGCGGGTGAAGAACGCCGTGACGTGGTGCTGGCCGGAGCCGGAGAACACCCACCACAGCGCCGCCGAGACGACGAGGGCGAGCAGCAGGGCGGCGGCGACGAACCGGCTCGCCAGGACGCCGGCGCGGGTGGTGGTCAGCGCGCTCACTTCGCTCCTCCCTGGGATTTCGGCGGGGTGCAGGGGTCGTGGTTCTCGGGCAGCAGCCCGCAGAGGTAGGCGTCGATCCAGTGGCCGTTGCCGGTCGTGTTGGTGAGCACCCGGAAGTACGGGCCGGCCAGCTGCAGGCCCCTGGTGAGGTTGTCGTTCTGCCGCTTGAGCAGGTCGGTGACCTGGTCGAGCGACTGCAGGGCGGGCTTGAGCGCGTCGGAGTTGTCCCGCACCAGCCCGCTGAGCTGATCGGCCAGCCGGGCCGAGCCGTCCAGGAGGTCCCGGATCGCGTCGCGGCGGCTGTTCAGCTCGGTGAGCAGCAGGTTGCCGTCGCCGATCAGCTTCTCGAAGTCGTCGTTCGAGTTCGCCAGGGTCGTGGTCAGCTTGCGGGCGTTGGCGAGCAGTTCGGCGATCTGGCTGTCGCGGCCGGCCACCGTCTTCGACAGCTGGCTCAATCCGTCGAGGGCGCTGCGGACGTGCTCGGGGGAGTTGCGGAAGGTGTCCGACAGCGTGGTGAAACTGTCCGCGAGCTGCTTGGTGTCGATCGCGCCCACGGTGTCGGCGAGGCCGTTGAAGGCGTCGGTGACGTCGTAGGGCGTGACCGTCCGGGTCCGCGGGATCGGCCGGTCCGGGTCCTGGACGTCGTCGCCGGTGGGGTTCAGCGCGAGGAACTTGCGGCCCAGCAACGTCTTGATCTTGATCTCGGCGGACGTGCGGTCGCCGATCCAGGCGTTCTTGACCCGGAAGGAGATCAGGACGTGGTCGTCGGCCAGCGCGACCGTGCGGACCTCGCCGACCTTGATGCCGGCGATCCGGACCTCGTCCTCGGGCTGCAGGCCGGCGGCCTCGGAGAACTCGGCCTCGTACGTCGTGCCGCCGCCGACGATCGGCAGGTTGTCGTAGTTGAAGGTGAGGGTGAGCAGGGCGGCCAGCCCGACACTGCCCACGACGCCGAGGGTGATCGGGTTGCGTTCCTTGAAGGACTTCACGATCCGCACCTCGCCGTGTCGGTCCGCACTCCGCGCGGGGGCGTGGCTTCGAGCGTGGCGCCGCAGAGGAAGAAGTTCATCCACGATCCGTAGGAGGCGGTCCGGCCGATCTCGCCGAACTTCACGGGCAGATTGGTCAGGAAACTGTCCACATCGGACTGGTTCTCGGCCAGCGTGCCCGCGACCTTCCGCAGGCCGTCGATGCTGTCCTTCAGCGGCGGGCGGGCCTGCTCGAACAGCCCGGCGGTGGACTCGGTCAGCGCGCCGATCCCACTGATGGCGTCGCCGATCGCGGCCCGGTCGCCGGCCAGCCCGGAGACCAGCCGGCGCAGGGTGGACACGAGGTTCGCCAGCGCGTCACCCTTGCCGTTGACCGTGGTCAGGACCGTGTTGAGGTTCCCGATCACCTCGCCGATCACCTTGTCGCGCGAGGCCAGGGTGGTGGTCAGCGAACCGGTGTGCTGCAGCAGGCTCTCGACGGTGCCGCCTTCGCCCTGCAGCACCTGGACGATCTCGCCGGAGAGCTCGTTGACGTCGTTCGGTGACAGCGCCTGGAAGAGCGGTTTGAAGCCGTTGAACAGATCGGTGAGGTCGAGCGCGGGAGTCGTGCGGTCCAGCGGGATCTCGGCGCCCACGGGCAGCTGCTCCCGGGTGCCGGTGTTCCCGCGCTCCAGGGCGACGTACCGCTGGCCGACCATGTTGCGGTACTTGATGACCGCGTGGACGTCGGCGGGCAGCCGGCGGCCCTGGTCGAGGGAGAACGCGACCACGGCCCGGTTGCGGTCGCCGATGTCGAGGGACTCGACCTGGCCGACGCGGACGCCGGAGATGCGCACGTCGTCGCCGACGTTGAGCGAAGTCGCGTCGAGGAACTTGGCCGTGTAGCGCTCGTCGGCGCCGACACCGGAGTTCGTGATGGAGATGGCGAGCAGGGCCGTGGCCAGTGCCGTGACGGCGATGAAGACGAGGCTCTTGATCAGCGGGCCGGCGATGTTCCTCACTTGAGCGTCACCTCCGTGCCGCGGTAGAGCGGCCCGACGAGCACGCTGCTCCAGGCCGGGACCTCGGCCGCGGGCACCCCGACCGACGGCGCGAGCAGCGTCGACAGCAGCTGCTCCTCCTGCGGTGAGTTCGGGAGCCCGAGGTCGCCCTGGCCGCCGGTGAGCAGCGGGTGCGCCGCGGTGCCGGGAGCCGTCGCGGCGGTGCCGATCGTCGGAGAGACGCCGGACGGGTAGCACCGCGGCTCGCCGCCGCCGGTGAACCGCGGGTCGTCCCGGCCCGGCCGGTACTTGCCGCTGTCGGGCAGGACCGCGACTTCGCCGTGCAGGCCCGGTTCTTTCGTGCCCGCGCCGAGCACCTTGTCCATGGAGCCTCTCAGTGCGTTGAGCGAGCCGATCGTGCAGGCGAAGCTGGGGGAGTACTTCGCCGCGATCTCCAGCGGCGCACGGCTGTCGGCGGCCAGGGAGATGAGGTTGTCCCGGTTGGCGGCCAGGAACGTGGAGATCTCCTGCGACGACGACGTCACCTGCTGGTACACCCCGGTCAGGTCGGCCTGCTTCTCCTTGACCGTGCCGAGCGTGACGGCGGAGTCGGTGAGCACGTCGAGGAGATCCGGGGCGATGTCGCCGTAGAGGCGGGAAACCGTCGCGAGGTCCCGGACGTCCGAGGTCAGCTGCGGGAGGTCGGGGTTGAACTCCTCGAGGTAGTCCGCGGCGGTGTCGATGGTCCGCCCGAGCTGCTCGCCGCGTCCCTCCAGGACCGTCGAAACCGCGGTCAGCGTCGTGGCCAGCTTCTGCGGCTGGACCGCCTGCAGGACCGGCAGCAGGTTGTCGAAGACCCGTTCCAGCTCGACCGCGTTGGCCGAACGGTCCTGCTCGATGACGTCGCCGGCGACCAGGTGCGGGGCCCGCTCGCCGTCCGGGATGGACAGCTGGACGTACCGCTCGCCGAACAGCGTCTTCGGCACGAGCAGCGCGGAGACGTTGCGGGGCAGCATGTCCACCTTGCCCGGTTCGAGTGCAAGCGCTATCTCGGCGCCCTGCGGCGTCGCCCGGACGTCGCGGATCTCGCCGACGAGCACGCCACGGGCCTTGACCTGGCCGCCCGGGGAGAGCTGGTTGCCGATCCGGCTCGCCTTGAGCGTCACCGGGACGGTGGTGACGAAGTCCTTGTCGTACACCTTGATGGACAGCGTCACGAGGACGCCCATCACGACCAGGAACAGCACGCCCGCGGTGCGGACCCCGGCCTTGTGGCGGGTTTCGCGTCTCATCCGGCCACCTGCACGGTCGTCGTCGCGCCCCAGATCGCCAGGGACAGGAAGAAGTCGAGGACGCTGATCGCGACGATCGCGGTCCGGACCGCGCGGCCCACCGCGACCCCGACACCCGCCGGGCCGCCGCTCGCGCGGAAGCCGTAGTAGCAGTGCGCCAGGACCACCACGACGCTGAACACCAGGACCTTCCCGAACGACCACAGCACGTCGCCGGGAGGCAGGAACAGCAGGAAGTAGTGGTCGTAGGTACCGGCGGACTGGCCGAAGAACCAGACGGTGACCTGCCGCGAAGCGAGGTAGCTCGACAGCAGCCCGATCGCGTAGAGCGGGATGACGGCGAGGAAGCCGGCGATCACCCGGGTCGTCACCAGGTACGGGACGCTCGGGATGCCCATGACCTCGAGGGCGTCGATCTCCTCGGAGATCCGCATCGCGCCGAGCTGCGCGGTGAAGCCGCAGCCGACGGTGGCGCTCAGGGCGAGGCCGGAGACCAGCGGCGCGATCTCGCGCGTGTTGAAGTAGGCGGAGACGAACCCGGCGAACGCCGACGTCCCGACCTGGTTCAGCGCGGAGTAGCCCTGGAGGCCGACGACCGTGCCGGTGGCGACGGTCATCCCGATCATCACGCCGATCGTGCCGCCGATGACGGCCAGCGCGCCGCTGCCGAAGCTGACCTCGGCCAGCAGGCGGACGACCTCGCGCAGGTAGCGGTGCAGGGCGCGCGGGGTCCAGGCGATCGCGCGGAGGAAGAAGAGGATCTGGTCGCCGAGCGTGTCGAGGAAGCCGAACCGGCGGTCGACGGCCTCGCGTACCCGAGCCGTTCTCGGGAGGTCCGTGGTCGTCACTTCTAGCTCCCCTTGGGCGGGACGAGTTGCAGGTAGACGGTGGTGAGGATCAGGTTCAGCACGAACAGCAGCAGGAACGTGATGACCACGGACTGGTTGACCGCGTCGCCGACACCCTTCGGGCCGCCCTTGGGGTTGAGGCCGCGGTAGGAGGCGACCACCCCGGCGACGAAGCCGAAGATGAGGGCCTTGATCTCGCTGATCCACAGGTCCGGCAGCTGGGCCAGGGCCGAGAAGCTCGCGAGGTAGGCGCCGGGGGTGCCGTGCTGCATGATCACGTTGAAGAAGTAGCCGCCGAGCACGCCGACGACGCTGACCATGCCGTTGAGGAAGACCGCCACGCCCATCGCGGCGAGCACCCGCGGCACGATCAGGCGCTGGACCGGCGAGACGCCGAGCACCTCCATCGCGTCGATCTCTTCGCGGATGGTGCGGGAGCCGAGGTCGGCGCACATCGCGCTGCCGCCGGCGCCGGCGATGAGCAGGGCCGTGACGATCGGGCTGGCCTGCTGGATGATCGCCAGCACGCTCGCCGCGCCGGTGAACGACTGCGCGCCGATCTGCGTGGTCAGCGACCCGATGTGCAACGCGATCACCGCGCCGAACGGGATCGAGACCAGCGCCGTCGGCAGGATCGAGACGCTCGCGATGAACCAGAACTGCTGGATCAGCTCGCGTACCTGGAACGGGCGGCGGAAGGTCAGCCGGACGACGTCGAAACCGAGCCCGTAGAGCCGGCCGGTCTGCCGCAGTGCGGCCGCCCCCGGGAACGACGCCGTCGTCGTCCGTTCGGCCATTCGTGTGCCTCCAGCGGTTTCGGCGGCACGCCGAACACACCCGAGTCGACCAAGGGGAAATGGTCCGAATGGGGTAACAAATCCCAGTCATTCACGGTCTCGGGGGCACCGTGCCGTTTCCTACTGGTCGGTACGCTAACGACGGCCTTGCTGGGAGACAAGAACTTGAGCAGGATCACGGGGTCACGGGCTGGTAACCGCACATTTCTTGTCCGGTGCTGACAAACGGTCCCGATCTTGTTGTCAGGGAAGGAAAAGAAACTTACCCCCGGCTCGCGCCCCGCCTTGACAATACGTCCCCGCTTGTCAATTCCCGCGTGCTTGAAGGGTCGACACGCGTGTCTGGAGAGTCGACACGCGTGATCAGGAAGACGACACGGCGCAGGACCCCGGGCTCCGCCGTGTCGACCCTTCAATCACGCGTGTCGACCTCTCAATCACGTGTGCCGACCCTTCCGGCACGTCAGGACTTGAGGGTGGCGAGGAGTTCGTAGGAGCGGATGCGGTCGGCGTGGCCGTGGACCATCGTGGTGACCATCAGCTCGTTCGCGCCGGTGTCGGCCAGGAGCTGCTCGAGTCCCTTTTGGACGGTTTCCGGCGAGCCGACGATGCTGGACCCGAAGCGCTCGGCCAGGAACGCGCGGTCCATCTCGGTGTACGGGTACTCCGCGGCCTCTTCCGGCGTCGGCAGCGCGATCGGGCGGCCGCGGCGGAGGCTGAGGAACGTCAGCCCGGACGGACCGGCGAGGAACCGGGCGCGCTCGTCGGTTTCGGCGGCGACCACGGACACGCCGAGCATCACGTACGGCTCGTCGAGCACGCCGGGCCGGAAGTTCTCGCGGTACAGCTGCACGGCCGGGATCGTGTTCTCCGCGGCGAAGTGGTGCGCGAAGGAGAACGGCAGCCCGAGCCGTCCGGCCAGCTGGGCGCTGAAACCACTCGAACCGAGCAGCCACACCGGCGGCTGGTTGCCCTCCGCCACCACCGCGTTGACGCCGCGCGCCTCCGAGTGGGTGAAGTAGCCGATCAGTTCCTGCAGGTGCTCCGGGAAGTTCTCCGCGGACAGCCCGCCCGGGCCGCGCAGCGCCAGCGCCGTCCGCTGGTCGGTGCCGGGCGCGCGGCCGATGCCGAGGTCGATCCGGCCGGGGTGGAACGCCTCCAGGGTGCCGAACTGCTCGGCGACGACCAGTGGCGCGTGGTTGGGCAGCATGATGCCGCCCGACCCGACGCGGATGCGCTCGGTGGCGTCGGCGACGTGCCCGATCAGCACGACCGTGGCCGAGCTGGCGATGCCGGGCATGTTGTGGTGCTCGGCCAGCCAGTAGCGGTGGTAGCCCAGCCGTTCCGCGGCGCGGGCGAGGTCCAGGGTGTTGCGCAGCGTCTCGCCGACGGTGTTCCCCTCCGACACGGGGGACAGGTCGAGCACGGACAGCGGCACGTCAGGCAGTGAGCTCACAACCGGGGTCAACGCCCCGGTGCCGTCAATGCTTCCCGCAGGGCCGCCGGATCACCGCCGCGGAACGTCACGACGCCGTCCGGGCGCACGAGCAGCGCGTCGGCGGGGGCGTCCGGGCAGGCGGCGGTGACGATCTTCACGCCCGGCCCCGCGGCTTCCCGCAGGTCGGCGCGGTCGGCGAAGTCGAACAGCACGGTCCGCGCGGCCCGCATGATCTCCGCCACTGTGGTCGGCTCGCCGCCGACCGTCAGCGGCAGGTCGGGGACGTACGGCAGCTCGTCGGCGTCCCGCAGGAGCCCGCCCAGGTACCGGGCCGCCTCGGGAAGCGCGGCCAGCTCGCCGAAGAGCGTCCGCAGGGCGTCGCCGTCCTCGCCGGTCAGGCGATCCAGGAGGGCCTGGACGCGGGTTTGCGTCAACGTCCGCGCCGCGACCGGGTGCCGTTCGGCGTGGTAGCTGTCGAGAAGGCTTTCCGGCGCCGAACCGCGGACGACGGCGGCGAGCTTCCAGCCGAGGTTGACCGCGTCCAGCAGCCCGACGTTGAGCGACGACCCGCCGGCGGGGAAGAGGTGGGCGGCGTCGCCGGCCAGGAACACGTGGCCGGCCCGGTACCGCTCGGCGAGCCGCGCCGAACTCGCCGTCCGCGAGAGCCAGAGCGGTTCGCCGAGCGGCAGGTCGCTCCCGAGGACCCGGCGGACGGCGTCGCGGAACTCCTCCAGGGTCGGCTCTCCGACCGGCTCGGGGGCGACCTCGCGGACGCCGGCGATCACCACGCCGGGCGCCAGCGACGTCACCAGCACGCGCCCGCCGGGACGGCGGTTCCAGCCGCGCGCCAGCCCGGAGCCGAACAGCGGGAGGTTCCCGCGGAAGTGCCCGAGGCGCAGGAGCTCGCCGTCGGTGGTGCCGGGAAATCCGATGCCGGCCAGCTTGCGGACACGGCTGTGCGCGCCGTCGCAGCCGACGACGTACCGCGCGTCCAGGCGGTGTTCGCCGTCCGGGCCGCGCACGGTCCCGAGGTCGACGAGTTCGTGCCCGCGCCGGATTTCGGCGCCGAGTTCGCGTGCGCGTTCGGTCAGCAGCGCCTCCATGCGCGGCTGCTGCAGCATCAGGCCGGGTACGGGCGCGTTCACCGGCACCGGCCCGAACGGGAAGCCGGGGAAGGGGCCGGCGAACGCCGTCTCGGCCCGGAACCGGTCCAGGAGCCCCCGGTGGTCGAGCTGCTCGACGATCCGGCCGACGAGCCCGTTCGCCCGCGGCCGCTCGTCCGGCGCGGCCCGCCGGTCGAACACCACCACCTCGGCCCCGCCGAGCCGCAGCTCCGCCGCCAGCATCAGGCCCACCGGGCCCGCTCCGATCACCGCGACATCCATGACACCCTCCCGATTGTCAGTTCAAACTGACGACCATGTCAGGCTAGACTGACACACCGTGGAAGCGGAAGAGCTTTCGGGACGCGTCTCGGAAACGGATCCGGCGGTGGCGTTGCGGGCGGTGGGTGCCCTGCACCGGCTCGCCGAGCAGGTCGAAGCGGCGGCCGTCGCGCACGCGCGGCAGCAGGGCTGGTCGTGGGAGCAGATCGGGGACGCGCTCGGCGTCGCCCGGCAGTCCGTGCACGCCAAGTACGGGAAGTGAGGTCCTCGTGCTGGACCGGCTGATCGCCAAGAGCCCGTTCGCCGCGGTGGTGACGGCGGCCCTGGAGGAGTCCCGCCGCCGCGGCGACCGGCGGCTCGGCACCGAACACCTGCTGCTGGGCCTGCTGCACGACGCCGGCAGCGCGCGCACGCTCGGCACGAGCCTGGCCGAGGCCCGCGCGGCCCTGGACCGCCTCGACCGGGCCGCCCTGGCGGCGCTCGGCATCGAGGTCGAAGGCCTCCGCCCACCCGATGTCCCGGTGCGGCGCGGGAAGCTGACGCCGGGCGCGCTGACGTCCGGGGCGCGCGCGGTCGTCAACGAGGCGATCCGCGGGACACTGCGGCCGCGTGATCCGGCGCAGCTCCTGCGGGTGCTCGTAACGCTGTCACCGCCGGATCCGGCGGCCGATCTGCTGGCCGAACTGGGCGTGCCCGCCGAAGCCGTTCGCCGGCGGCTGGATTCGCCTCCGTGACCGCGCGGGATTGGCTACGGTGGGCCAATCGGAAAATGGACAACAGGAGGACCGGTTGCCGCGTCCCGAGCGCCCCTTGGATCCCGGAGACGATCTGCTGATCGAATTCGCCGCCGATCTCCGGCGGTTGCGCGAGAGCGCCGGGAATCCGACCTACCGCGAGCTGGGACGGCGGGCGCACTACTCGGCCGGGACGCTGTCGGAAGCCGCCGGCGGGCGGAAACTCCCCAGCCTGGCGGTCACCTTGGCCTACGTCCGGGCCTGCGGCGGGACGACGGCGGAATGGGAGGAACGCTGGCACGCCGTCGCCGACGAGTCGCGGGCGGGCGGTGCCGATTCACCGCCGGAGCCGGAATCCGGCGAAATTCCGCCGTACGTCGGGCTGGCCGCTTTCACCCCGGCCGACGCCGGTCGATTCTTCGGCCGGGAACGACTGGTCGAAAAACTTGTCGAACGACTCGCGAGACAACGTTTTCTCGCCGTCCTCGGCGCGTCCGGCTCGGGGAAATCGTCCCTGCTGCGGGCCGGTCTGCTGCCGTCGGTGAAGGGGCCGGCCGTGCTGCTCACGCCGGGGCACCGCCCGCTGCAGGAGTGCGCGGTCAAGTTCGCCGCCGCGCTCGGCGTCGCCCCGGGCGCCCTGCTCGACGACTTCGCCGCACACCCGCGCAACCTCGGCCTCGCCGCCCGCCAGCTGGCCGACGGCGAGGAGGAGGACGTCGTGCTGGTCGTCGACCAGTTCGAAGAGGTCTTCACCCTTTGCCAGGACGACCGGGAGCGGGCCCGCTTCCTCGGCGCGCTCGTCACCGCGACCACCGAACCCGGCAGCCGCACCCGGGTCGTCCTCGGCATCCGCACCGACTTCTACACCCACTGCGCGCGGCACGCCGAGCTCGCCGAGGCCATGCAGGACGCCCAGATCCTGGTCGGCCCGATGACGACCGAAGAGCTCCGGCAGGCGATCTCGCGGCCCGCCGTCGACGCCGGCTACCGCGTCGAAACCGGCCTGGTCTCCCGGCTCGTCGCGGACGCCACCGGCCAGCCCGGCGTGCTGCCCCTGCTTTCGCACGCGCTGCTGGAGACGTGGCGGCGGCGCCGCGGCACCACGCTGACCCTCGCCGGGTACGAGTCGACCGGCGGCATCGAGCGGGCCATCGCGCAGACGTCCGAAGGCACCTTCGCGAAGCTGTCACCGCGTCAGCAGCGGCTGGCGCGGCAGATCTTTCTCCGGATGACCGCGCTCGGCGAAGGCACCGAAGACACCAAGCGGCGCATCGGCCGGGCCGAGCTCGACGCCGACGACGAGGACACCGCCGTCGTCCTCGGCGAGCTGGCCGCGGCCCGGCTGGTCACCCTCGACGACACCGGCATCGACATCGCCCACGAAGCCCTCATCCGAGGCTGGCCGCGGCTGCGCGAGTGGCTCACCGAAGACCGCGAAGGCCTGCGCGTCCACCGGCAGCTCACCGAGGCGACCGGCGCCTGGGAAGCCGTCGGCTCCGACCCCGGCTGGCTCTACCGCGGCACCCGGCTGGCGATCGCCCGGGAGTGGGCCGCGCGCCAGGACTCGGCGCTGTCCCAGCGGGAACGGCGGTTCCTCGACGCCAGCCTCGCCGTCGAGCACGCCGAACAGGAACGCGACCGCCGCCGCACCCGCCGGCTGCGGCAGCTGGTCGCCCTGCTCGCGGTGCTGCTGGTCTTCGCCGTGGCCGCCACCGTCTACGCCGTGCGCGCCGAGACCACGGCCACCGAGCAGCGCAACGACGCGCTCGCCCAGAAGGTGGCCGGCCAGGCGCTGGCCATGCGCGCCACGAACCCGGCGCTGGCCGCGCAGCTCGCGCTCGCCGCGTACCGCCTGGATCCCGGGGCCGACGAGCGCAGCGGCCTGCTCGGCATGTTCGGCTCGCCGTACGCGACGCGCCTGTCCGGGCACACCGGCCGGGTCAACACCGTCGCCCTCCGCCCGGACGGGCAGGTCATCGCCACGGCCAGCTGGGACGGCACGGCCCGGCTCTGGGACACCCGCGACCCGCACCACCCGGTGCCGCTGGGCGTGCTCGCCGGGCACCAGGGCAACGTGAACAACGTCGCCTTCGCGGCCGACGGCCGGACCGTCGCCACCGCGGGCTTCGACGGCACCGTCCGCGTCTGGGACGTCTCGGACCCGGCGCGGCCGGGCCCCGGCACGACGATCGAGCGGCACGAGGGCAAGGCCTACGCCGTGGCCTTCAGCCCGGCCGGGCCGCTGCTGGCGACCGCCGACGTCAAGGGCACGATCCGGTTCTACGACACGACCGACCCCGCGCACCCGCGGCCGTCGGGGGAGCTGACCGGGCACACCTCCTACGTCAACAACCTCGCGTTCAGCGGCGACGGCCGGCTGCTCGCTTCGGCGTCGGCGGACAAGACCGCGCGCGTGTGGGACGTCGCTTCGCGGACGCAGCTCGGCGTCGTGGCCGGGCACACCGACGTCGTGCACTCGGTCGCCTTCAGCCCGGGGCGGCCGGTCCTCGCCACGGCGAGCCAGGACCAGACCGCGCGGCTGTGGGACATCGCCGACCCGGCCCACCCGGGGCCGCTGGCGTCGCTGACCACGCACAAGGCGACCGTGCGCTCGGTGGCGTTCACCGCGGACGGGCGCACCCTCGCGACCACCGGCTTCGACCGCACGGCCCGGCTGTGGGACGTCGCCGACCCGCGGCAGCCCCGCGAGCTGCAGTCGCTGTCCGGCCACATCGGCGCGGTCGTCTCGGCGGTGTTCACCCGCGACGGCCGCACCCTCGCGACGGCCAGCGACGACCAGTCCGCCCGGCTCTGGGACCTGCCCGGTCCCGCGATCCCCGCGCACACGGCCCAGGCGTGCCACGTCGCGTACGGAGCCGGGGGCAAGCTGCTGGCCTCCGGCGGTTACGACCAGACGGTGCGGCTGCACGACCTCACCGACCCGCGCGCGCCGCGGGACCTGGCCACGATCGGCGGGTTCGGCGACGCGGTCTGCGGCGTCGCCGTCAGCCCGGACGGCCGCACCCTGGCCACCGGCAGCTGGGACCACACGATGACGGTGCGGGACATCACCGACCCGGCCCGGCCGGGGCCACCGGTGGTGTTCAACCGGCTCCACGACGACATCGACGCGGTGGCGTTCAGCCCGGACGGCCGCCTGCTCGCCACCGCGGGCGACGGCCACACGGCCCGGCTGTGGGACCTGGCCGACCGCCTCCGGCCGGTGGAGATCGCCAAGCTGGAGGGCCACGACGACGACGTCCACACGATCGCGTTCAGCCCCGACGGCCGGACGCTCGCCACGGCGGGCTGGGACCACACGGCGCGGCTGTGGGACATCTCGGCGCCCGGAGCCCCGCGGCCGCTCGCGAAGCTGGCGGGCCACACGGACACGATCTTCTCGATCGCCTACAGCCCCGACGGCAAGCACGTCGCGACGGCGAGCGCGGACCGCATGGTCCGCCTCTGGGACGTCACGGACCCGCACCGCGTACCGCCCTCGGTGGTGCTGGACGGCCACGCGGACGTCGTCATGTCGGTGTCGTTCAGCGGCGACGGCCGAACGCTGGCCTCGGGGAGCTACGACCGCACGATCCGGCTGTGGGACGTCGCGGCGGCGGCACCGTACGCGGTGTTGCCCGAGCAGCGCGACCGCGTCTACGTCGCGCAGTACGCGCCGAACGGCCATACGCTGGCGGGAGGAGGTGCGGACGGCGCGGTCCGGTTCTGGGAGGGCGACCCGGACCGGGCGGCCGAGCGCATCTGCGCGGCGGTGTCACCGCGGATCAGCGAGGCGGAGTGGAGCGAAAGCTTCCCGGACCTCGACTACGCCCCGCCGTGCCCCTGACCGGGGCGGCTGTGGTTGTTCGGCGTTGTTGTTCGGTGCGTGAGCGCGGACACCGAACAACCCGGATCGACTAGACATGCCCTCGGACGATGTCGTCCCACGACGTTCATTTCACCGGGGGTCTGAAGGGCTCCTTCGAGGAAACGGGAACCCGCCACCCGCTCCGCGAAGGGGCCCTTCAGCGTGTCACCGGCCCTCTGCCCGGAGGTGCCGGTGATTCGGGCGGGGTTCGGGTGCCCACCACCCCGAAGCCGCGATTGTCACTACGGCCGGTGGTGCCGGGTCAAGGCGGGAAAGCGTGCCTTGACCCGGCACCACCGGCCGTGTTCTGGCTTCGGATCGGGGTGGCGGGGGAGGTCTGGGTGGGGGTGCCGGTTGGGTGTCCGCGTGCCGTTCGAGCCGGTGAGGCAGCTGCGGAAGGCGCTCCGGCTCTGCCGCAGGACGCCGCCGCAGGGCCCCGCCGTAGGACGCCGCCGCCGCAGGGCCCCGCCGCCGCAGGGCCCCGCCGCCGCAGGACGCCGCCGCCGCAGGGCCCGCCCTCCCTGGGGGACCATCCCCGCTTCAGCCTATCGGTCGCACCCGACTGAAACCTGCGGCGAAAAGCTGCCCGAGCCGCCTTGTCCACACCCCGGCCTTGTTGTGGAAAGGCGCCTTGCGCCCGGCGGCCGCCCAGGGCGAGCTGCGGCAGGAGCTCAGCCGCGCGGCGGCCGCGGCACGGGTGTGAAAGCCGTCCGGGGCCTCAGCCGCGCGGCGGGGTCTGGGGCAGATCCAGCCGATACACGCTCACGGTCCCCGAGCTGAACTCCTTCGTCAGCCCCGGCAACCCGGCCAGCCGGCTCAGCCCCGGCGCCAGGCTGTACGTCAGCTTGCCCGTCCAGTGGTGCCCATCCGTCCCGACCGTCGGCGCCGACGTGTCCACATACACCCAGCGGACGTTCTTCGCCCGCAGGATGCTCTGGACCTCCGGGTCCTCCGGGTAGTAGTTGAACATCGCCAGCAGGGTGATGTTGTCCTGGATCGGGCTGTGGCCGTCCGGGACGATGTTGAGGATCGGCAGGTCGTAGTCCACGTACAACAGCGTCGAGCCGTCGTTCGCGTTGTTGAGGATCGTCTCTCCCGGGGCCGCGTGCTCGTGCAGCCACTTCGCCGCCGCGTCGTCCGCCGCGTCGTAGCGGACGAACTGCGGGGCCGCGTAGCGCTGGCTCAGCGACAGCGCGCCCGTGTTCATGTAGCCGCGGAACGACGTCACCGTCAGCGCACCCAGCAGGACCACGATCAGCCCGTACGCCACCGCCGGGCGGAAGCGCGGCGGGATCGGGTTGCGCTTCTGCACCGCGACGACGAACAGCCCCAGCGCCACGAACAGGACGCCCGCCAACACCGGGATCAGCAGGTAGACGTGCGTGTCCAGGCGGTTGGCCACCCGGTAGTAGTAGCGGCCGATCATCGCGCCGAAGCCCGAATTGGGCGAGTAGTGGAAGCTCACCATGACCGCCGCCCAGAACAGCCAGGCCGTCAGCAGGGGCCACGCGCGCCGGGACAGCACCGCCGCGGCGACGCCGGCCAGGCCCAGCAGGCCGAGCACCAGCTGGCCCATCGTGCCGCTCGGGTCGAAGTACCCGCCGTACGGCAGCCGGGCGACCAGCTCGAACGACGCGCCCAGCTGCGTTCCGCGGATGTTGGCCGGGGCGTCGACCACCGAGCCGTTGCCGAGCCGCAGCAGCGCCAGGACGTCCGGGATGATCAGGACCACCGCGACCACGCCCGCCAGCACCAGCGGCAGCAGCGCGCGGACGAAGGCGAGCCGGCCCGCCTTGGTGAACAGCAGGCCGATCATGGCCGCCACCGTCGTCAGCGCGATCGAGGTCAGCGCGCTCGGGTGCAGGTTGAACGCCCCGGCGGCGGCGACCCCCACCAGCACCGCGCGGCCCCAGTTTCGCTTGCCGATCACCAGCATCACGGCGACGAGCCCGGGCATCAGCGTCATCGCGGCCGCGTTCGGCAGGACGCCGCCGTCGTGGGCGAAGGCGATGCCGGGGCGGTACAGCTGCACGGACACCAGCGCGGCGACGCCCGCCGCGAGCTCGACCCAGCCGCGGCCGAGCCGGCCGTGCCGGAGCACCGCCGCGGTCAGCGCCGCCACCGACAGCGGCAGCACGACCACCGAGAACACGACCGTCGCCAGGTTCAGGGACAGCATCGTGTCCCCGAAGACGTCGGTGAGCAGCGCGCTGATGTCGGTGAAGCCGGGCGGGTAGAACTGGACGTTCGTGTCGTGCACCACGTCGATCGGCAGGATCTGCCACGGCGCCGCCTTGCCGGTGAAGTGCGTGAAGGCGGTCAGCACGGCGTGCGTGACGGTGTCGTGCTCCTGGGTCGGCGTCTGCCACGACCCCAGGCCCTTGTGCCACATCCGGACGCCGAGGCCGACCCCGGCGACGGCGATGAGCGCGCCCAGCACCTGGGCCACCAGCCCGGCCCGGCCGGTCAGCGTGCGCAGCCGCGGGTCTTCGGCGGGCTCGACCGGCTCGGCGGCCGCGCGACGGCGGCGGACCAGCCAGCGCACCCCGCCGAGCACGAGCAGGACGGCCACGAGCGCGACGACGGTCGTCAGCAGGCCGAAGCGCAGCCCGGTGACGCCCGTGAAGAGCGACACGAGCAGCACGAACCCGGTGGTCAACGGAGCCGAAAGGCCCGCGAGCCACAACCGTTCGCGTACGCCGGTGACCAGGAGGATCGAAAATCCCGGGAGCAACACCACCAGGATTCCCGCAGCCAGCCGGACAGCTTCGGACAGCATGCTTTCTCCGATCAACAAAGCCGCCAACGCCCGGAGTCTATGGGTGGCCGCGGTCCGCCCAGGATGCGGGTGACCAGCCAGCTGACGTGCACGGTAGCGTGGCCGCGCCGTCGGAGAACGGCGTTCACCGCGGGTGCGGCCCGGATCACGGCGGAAAATGGGGTGGGAGAATGGGTTTTCTGCTCGTTCTGGCCGCATTCTGGCTTCCGGGTGCCGTATTCGGGGCCGCGATCGGCCTGCGCGGCTGGACGCTGGGCGCCGCCGCGCCGGTCCTCACGTTCGGGGTCGTGGCCCTCGGCATCCCGCTGCTGGGCGGCACCGGCATCCGGTGGACCGCGCTCTCCGTGACACTGTGGACGCTCCTGGTGTCGGCCGCCGGCTTCGCGATCACCTGGGCCGTGGCCCGGTTCACCCGGCGCCGCCGCCCGGACGCCGAGCCGCCCGAGCGCCCGCGGTGGTCGTGGCGCGGGCACGCCTTCACGGCCCTCGGCGTCGCCGCCGGGATGGCGGTCGGCCTGCGCACCGTGCTGCGCGGCATCCCCACGCCGGGCACCGTCAACCAGGACTGGGACGCCGCGTTCCACGCGAACCTCGTGCGCTGGATCGCCGAGCGCGGGGACGCGCGCCCGTCGACCATCGGCACCATCGCGAACCTGCCGGACGAGACCCACTACTTCTACCCGGACACCTACCACGCGCTGCTCGCCCTGCTCTTCGGCAAGGGCGGGCTGACCGTGATGCCGCTGCTGAACTTCGCGTCCATCGCCGTCACCTTCGCGGTGCCGCTCGGCGTGGCCGCGATGTGCCGCGCGTGGCGGATGCCGGCGGTCACGGCCGCGGCGGCCGCTGCCGCTTCGGCCTGCTTCACCTCGTTCCCCTACGACCTGTTCTGGCACGGCCCGGTCTGGCCGTACGCGGCCGGCGTCGCCCTGGTCCCGGCCATGCTCGCCGTGGTCCGCCTGCTGCTCGAGCCGGGCGGGGCCACCGGGCCGCTGGCCGTCGGGGTCGGCGTCGCGGGCCTCGCCGCGCTGCACACGAGTGTCGTGTTCGTTCTCGCTGTCTACTGTGTCCTCATCCTGGCCGTCGTGCTCTTCCGGTTCGAGCCGCTCGACTGGCGGCGGGCCTGGCCGTCGCTGGTGGCGGCCGCGCTGCTCGCCATCGGGCTCGGCCTGCCCCAGGTGCTGCCTTCGCTCTACAACGCCGGCGGCGTCACGTCCGCGGTCTGGGCCAACGCGGCGACCATGACCGGCGCGGTCGGGCAGACGGTCACCTTCTCGCCGATGGCGAGCTTCCCCCAGTGGTGGATCGGCCTGCCCGCCATCGCGGGCATCTTCCTGCTGGTCCGGCACCGGCGGATGCTCTGGCTGGTCGCGGCGTACGTCGTCCTCGGCGGCCTGTACGCGGCGACGGTCTCCATGGAGAACGGCCTGGTCCACCTGCTCAGCGGGCCGTTCTACAACGACAACTACCGGCTCGCCGCGCTGCTGCCGATGATCGGCGCGGTCGGGTTCGGCGAGTTCGTCCACACCGCGTCGGCGTGGTTCGCCGCGAAGGTCCGGCCCCGGCTGCCGAAGCTGCACCCGGCCGCGCCCGTCCTGGCCGGCGTGGTGCTGCTCGCGGCGGTGATCGGCGGGTTCAGCCGCGGGTACGTGCACCTCAACTCCGTGCACGTGAACATCGCCTACCGCGGCTTCCCCGCGGTGAGCGCGGACGAGGAGACGGCGTTCGCCTGGCTGGCCCAGCACACGGTGCCCGGCGAGCGCGTCCTGAACGACCGCCTCGACGGGTCGGTCTGGATGTACGCGCTGCAGGGCGTGCACCCGACGCAGTGGAACTACTACGGCGCCCCGCCCGCCAGCGACGTCGGCTACGTCAGCGCGTACGCGAACCGGCTGGAGAACGACCCGAAAGCCCGGCAGATCCTGCGGGAGCTGAAGGTCCGCTACGCCTTCGTCGGCCAGGGCAACGCCGTCCCCGACCAGCGGAACGACCCGGGCCTGCAGCACCTGGACACCACGCCGGGGTTCAAGCTGGTCTACCGCAACGCCGGGGCCTCCGTCTACGAGATCGCCGGGCAAGAGGACGTCGTCGCGGCCGGTGCCGCACCAGGGTCCGCGCCCGGTGACGGGCAGTGAAGGGATAAAGTGATCGCGTGTCAACGACCCCGGCGACCACGGTGACCAGCCGCCGCGTGCTCATCGTGATGCCCGCCCTCAACGAGTCGGCGAGCGTCGCGTCGGTCATCGAGCAGGTGAAGCGGGCTCTCCCGACCGGTGACCTGCTCGTCGTCGACGACGGCTCGGTGGACGACACCGCCAAGCTCGCCCGCGCCGCGGGCGCCGAGGTGGCCCGCCTCGCCGTCAACCTCGGGGTCGGCGGCGCCATGCGCACCGGTTTCCGCTACGCCGCCGCCCGCGGGTACGACGTCGTCGTGCAGGTGGACGCGGACGGCCAGCACGACCCGGACGAGCTCGAGGCGCTGCTGCGCGGCCTCGACGACGCGGACATCGTGATCGGCTCGCGGTTCGCCGGCAAGGGCGCGTACAAGGCCAGCGGGCCGCGCAAGTACGCCATGGTCGCGCTGTCGATCGTGTTCTCGCGGCTGGCGAAGACCCGGCTCACCGACGTCACGTCGGGCTTCAAGGCGATGGGGCCGCGCGCGATCCGGCTGTTCGCCGGCTACTACCCGGCCGAGTACCTCGGCGACACGGTCGAATCGCTGGTCATGGCCATCCGGGCCGAGCTGACCATCAAGGAGATCCCGGTCATCATGCGCGAGCGCGCGGGCGGCACGCCCAGCCACTCGCCCGTCAAGTCGGCCGTCTACCTGGGCCGCGCCGGGCTCGCGCTGCTGCTCGCGCTGGTCCGCCGCCGCCCCGCGGTCGACTCCTCGGACTCGGCTTAAGGAGCTTGGGAATGCAGGGTTGGCGCATCCTCAGCATCGTCATCGCGTGCTTGGTGCTGTTCGTCGTCATCGAGATGATGCGGCGGCGCAAGCTGCGGGAGAAGTACGCGGGCGTGTGGCTGGTCGTCGCCGTCGGCGTCGTGGTGCTCGCCGCCATCCCGGCGGCCGCGCAGTTCCTGGCCCGGCTGACCGGCGTGGAAACGCCGTCGAACTTCGTCTTCCTCCTCGCCGGCGTCGTCCTGGCGCTGGTGTCGCTGCACCTGTCCACCGAGACCGGGCACCTCGAGGAAGAGGTGCGCACGTCGGTCGAGGAGATCGCGCTGCTGCGCTGCGAGCTCGAGGACACCCGGCGCGCGCTGGAGAGCCGGATCGCCGAGCTGGAGGCGAAGACGGCGGCTCCCGACGACGTCAAAGGGCTTCCGGAGGTCGAGCGCGTCAGCAAGTGACGCGCTGATCGAGGCCCTGCTCGCCGCCCCCGCGCGGCTGGGCCGGGTGCGGGTGCTGGCCATCGACGGCCCGTCGGGCGCCGGCAAGTCCACGCTGGCCGCCCAGGTCGTCGAGGAGCTGACCGCCCGCGGCTGCCGGACGGCCCTGGTGAGCACCGACGCCTTCGCGACCTGGGACGACCCGGTCGCCTGGTGGCCCCGGCTGGTCGACGGCGTCCTGCGTCCCCTGGCGGCCGGCCGGCCCGGCGCCTACCGCCGCATGGACTGGACCACCGGGGTGCCCCGGCCGGGTGAGCTCGTCCGGGTGGCCGTGCCGGAAGTCCTCGTGCTGGAGGGCGTTTCCTGCGGCCGCACTTCGGCAAGACCCCTGCTTTCGCACCTCTGCTGGCTCTCTGGCGGCCCGGAGGCTGCCCGGCTGGCCGGAACCGTCGCCAGGGACGGCGCGGCCGCACGGGCCGAATTGGCGCGGTGGCAACGGTTCGAGCGCGGCTGGTTCGCCGTCGACGGCACCCCCGGGGCCGCCGGCACCCGACTTTTGTAGGGGACGGACCGGTCACCCTCCGTGCGCGCGGCACTCCGGATCGATCAAGTCGACCAGCGGTCGCAACACGACCGGACTAATCTCGGTACCGCCATATGAGTTAGTGATCGGGCACCGCGTGCAGCCAGAGCACACAAACGGTCACATTCTGTCGCTATTTATGGACACATTGCGGTCAAATCGGCGCCCACGTAGCGCGATCGTAACCTCACGTACTTAAGCCTGGGCCGAGTTCCCGCTAGTGTCGCGGGGCACACCGATCGTCCGTCGAGTTCCTGACCGACCGGACGGTGACTTTGAACCCGAACATCTCCCAAGGGGTGCCAGATGCAGCAATTGCGGCTGACCCGAACACGCCGCGTGGCCCTGATCGGGCTGAGCGGCGCGCTCGCGGTTTCGCTGTCCGCCTGTGCGGAATCCAAGCGTGACGAGGGCGCAGGGGGTGGTTCCGGGGGCACCATGATCTTCGGCGCGGCCGGTAACCCGAAGTTGTTCGACCCGATCTTCAACGACGAGGGCGAGACCTTCCGGATCACGCGCCAGATCTTCGACACGCTGATCCAGAACAAGCCGGGCACCGCCGACCTCGAGCCCTCGCTGGCCGAGAAGTGGGAGCCCAGCAACGACGGCAAGACCTGGACCTTCTCCCTCAAGCAGGGCGTGAAGTTCTCGGACGGCACCGCCTTCGACGCGACCGCGGTCTGCTTCAACTTCGACCGCTGGTACAACATGAAGGGCGCCGCCGCCCAGAGCCAGATGATCTACTACGCCGACGTCTTCGGCGGGTTCGCCAAGAACGAGAGCACCGACTACAGCGACCCGGTCTACAAGAGTTGCGAAGCCAAGGACCCGGCGACCGCGGTCGTGAACCTGAACAAGGCGAAGGGTGCCTTCCCGGCGGCCTTCACCCTGCCGTCGTTCTCGATGCAGAGCCCGACCGCGCTGAAGCAGTACAAGGCCGACGAGGTCACCCAGTCCGGCGACTCGTTCACCTACAGCGAGTACGCCAACAAGCACCCGGTCGGCACCGGCCCGTTCAAGTTCGACGGCTGGGACCAGGGCAAGGGTGAGATCACCCTGTCCAAGAACGACACCAGCCCGACCCAGACGGCCAAGCTCGACAAGCTCATCTTCAAGGTGATCCCGGACGAGAACGCCCGCAAGCAGGCGCTCAAGGCCGGCGACATCCAGGGCTACGACTACCCGGCGCCGGCCGACTACGGCCTGCTGCGCAACGAGGGCGAGCAGGTGCTGGTGCGCCCGCCGTTCAACGTCCTCTACCTGGGCATCAACCAGTCCGGCCCGGCCGGTGAGAAGCTGAAGGACGTCCGCGTCCGCAAGGCGCTGGCCTACGGCATCAACCGCGAGCAGTTCGTCAAGAGCAAGCTGCCCGAGGGCGCCGAGGTGGCCACCGAGTTCGTCCCCAAGACGATCTCCGGCTACACCGACGAGGTCACCAAGTACCCGTTCAACCAGCAGCAGGCCAAGGATCTCCTGCAGCAGGCGGGTGCGACGAACCTGACGCTGAAGTTCTACTACCCGACCGAGGTCACCCGGCCGTACATGCCGAACCCGGCGGACGTCTTCACCTCGATCTCCGAGGACCTGAAGGCCATCGGCATCAAGATCGAGCCGGTCGCCAAGCCGTGGAACGGCGGCTACAAGGACGACGTCCAGAAGTTCGGCAAGCAGGACCTCCACCTGCTCGGCTGGACCGGTGACTACAACGACGCCGGGAACTTCGTCGGCACCTTCTTCGGCCGCAAGAAGCCGGAGTTCGGGTTCGAGAACCAGCAGCTGTTCGACGCGCTGGCCGCCGCGGACGCTTCGCCCGCCGGTGACGCGCACGCCAAGGCGTACCAGGAAGTCAACAAGCAGATCATGGACTACCTGCCGGCCATCCCGATCTCCTACGGCCCGCCCGCCATCGTGGTCGGCCCGAAGGTCAAGGGTCTGGTCGCCAGTCCGCTGACCGACGAGCGGTTCAACACCGTCACCGTGAACTGACGGCTCAACGCCGCGAGGCATGGGGTGGGTGCTACCGCGCCCACCCCATGTTCCGTACTCAGCGGGCTGCCACCTAAGGACTGCAAGTGCTCCGTTTTCTCGTGCGTCGGCTGCTACAAGCGATCCCGACGCTGCTCATCCTGTCCATCCTGGTCTTCGCCTGGCTGCGGTCGCTGCCCGGAGGGCCCGCGGCCGCCCTCCTCGGCGACAAGGCAACGCCGGAGAAGATCGCCAACCTCAACCACGTGCTGGGGCTCGACCAGCCGGTCATCATCCAGTACTTCAAGTTCCTCGGCCGCGCCATCACCGGCGACTTCGGCGCCTCGCTGGTCTCCACCCAGCCGGTGATGTCGGAGATCGGCACGTTCCTGCCGGCCACCATCGAGCTGGGCCTGTCCGCGATGATCGTCGCGGTGGTCATCGGCATCCCGGCCGGCTACCTCTCGGCCCGCTACCGCGGTGGCGTCGCTGACAACGTGATCATCGTGCTGACGCTGGTCGGCGTCGCGGTGCCGGTGTTCTTCCTCGGCTACATGATGCAGGACCTGCTGGCCGGGCCGCTGGGCCTGCCGTCGCAGGGCCGGCAGACCGCGGGGCTCGACGCCACCGCCGTCACC
This sequence comes from Amycolatopsis sp. NPDC003731, assembly GCF_053586895.1. Taxonomy (NCBI): domain Bacteria; kingdom Bacillati; phylum Actinomycetota; class Actinomycetes; order Pseudonocardiales; family Pseudonocardiaceae; genus Amycolatopsis; species Amycolatopsis sp. NPDC003731. The sequence goes on from NZ_JBSFNC010000005.1 coordinate 25,682, forward strand.
AACTTCGCCGTCCTCGACGGCATCATGACGAGCGAATGGGACGCCGTCTGGGACGCGATCAGGCACCTGATCCTCCCGGCGTTCGCGCTCGCCACCATCCCGCTCGCGGTGGTCACCCGGATCACCCGCGCGTCGGTGCTCGAAGTGCTCAACGAGGACTTCATCCGCACGGCCAACTCCAAGGGCCTCACGCAGCCCGTCGTCCGGCGGCGGCACGTGCTGCGCAACGGCCTGCTCCCGGTGGTCACCACCATCGGCCTGCAGACCGGCGCGCTGCTCGGCGGCGCGGTGCTGACCGAGCGGGTGTTCAACTTCCGCGGCCTCGGATTCCTGCTGGCCGAAGGCATCGAACGGCGTGACTACCCGCGGCTCCAGGCGCTGCTGCTCTTCGGCGCGCTGGTGTACGTCCTGGTGAACATGCTGGTCGACGTCTCGTACGGGATCATCGACCCGAGGGTGCGTGTGCGATGAACACTCTGCTGAACAAGAAGAAAGAGCCGATCGACAAGCTCGCCGCGGCGAGCGGGAACAGCCTCGGCCGCGAAGCACTGCGGCGGATGCTGCGCAGCCCGGTCGCCATCACCGGTGGCGTGATCACCGGCCTGTTCGTGCTGCTGGCGGTGTTCGCGCCGCTCATCGCGCCCAAGGACCCGTTCGAGCGCTACCTGCAGGACAAGGTCGCCCTCGGCCAGGGGATCATCCCCGGCTCCCAGCCGGGCTTCCCGCTCGGCGTGGACGACTTCGGCCGCGACGAGCTGTCGCGGCTGATCGTAGGCGCGCAGAACACCCTCCTCGTCGGGGTGCTGGCCACGGTGATCGGCGTGCTCCTCGGCATCATCATCGGCGGGCTCGCCGGCGCGTTCGGCGGCTGGGTCGACACCGTCCTCATGCGACTGGTCGACGTCATGCTGTCGGTGCCGTCGCTGCTGCTGGCGATTTCGGTCGCGGCCCTGTTCGCCAAGCCGAGCCAGTGGACGGTGATCCTCGCCGTCTCGCTGATCGGGGTGCCGATCTTCGCGCGGCTGCTGCGCGGTTCGATGCTGGTGCAGCGCGGCAGCGACCACGTCCTCGCGGCGACGTCGCTGGGCGTCAAGCGCGGCACCATCGTGTTCCGGCACATGCTGCCGAACTCGCTGGGCCCGGTCATCGTGCAGGCCACGCTGACCCTGGCGACCGCGATCCTGGAGGCCGCGGCGCTGTCGTTCCTCGGTCTGGGCGACCCGGACCCGAACCGGGCGGAGTGGGGCATCATGCTGAGCAAGGGTGCCCGGCAGTTCCTCGACGTCCGGCCCGAGCTCGCGTACTACCCGGCGATCGCGATCATCATCGTCGCGCTCGGGTTCACGCTGCTCGGCGAGTCCCTCCGCGAAGCCCTCGACCCGAAGAACAGGCGGTGAGATCCCATGGCACTCCTTGAAGTCCGCGACCTTTCGGTCGTGTTCCAGCGGCGCGGCGAACAGCCGTTCACCGCGGTGGAAGGCGTCAGCTTCGACGTCGAGCCGGGCCAGACGGTCGGCCTGGTCGGCGAGTCCGGCTGCGGCAAGTCCGTGACGTCGCTGGCGATCATGCGGCTGCTGGCCAAGCGCGGCAACAAGGTCACCGGCTCGGTGCGCTTCGAAGGCACCGACCTGCTTTCCCTGTCCGACCGGGAAATGCGCGACCGCCGCGGCCGCGACCTCGGCATGGTCTTCCAGGACCCGCTGTCCTCGCTGAACCCGGTCATCCCGATCGGGCTGCAGATCACCGAGGTGCTGGAGCGCCACCGCGGGATGTCGCGCAAGGCGGCGTCCGTCGAAGCGGTGGACCTGCTCGACAAGGTCGGCATCCCCGACCCGTCGCGCCGGCTTTCCGAGTACCCGCACCAGCTTTCCGGCGGAATGCGGCAGCGCGCGCTGATCGCGATCGCGCTGGCGTGCCGGCCGCGGCTGCTCATCGCCGACGAGCCGACCACCGCGCTCGACGTCACCATCCAGGCGCAGATCCTGGCGCTGCTGCGGGAACTGGTGCAGGACACCGGCACCGCGCTCATCATGATCACGCACGACCTCGGTGTCGTCGCCGGGCTGTGCGACGAGGTCAACGTGCTCTACGGCGGCAAGATCGTCGAGCGGGCGCAGCGGCACCAGCTCTTCGCCGAGCCTCGGCACCCGTACACGCACGGCCTGCTCGCCTCGATCCCGCGGCTCGACGCGGGCCGCGGCGAGAAGCTGATCCCCATCCGGGGTTCGGTGGCCGACAACATCCCGTGGGACCACGGGTGCGCGTTCGCGCCGCGGTGCCCCAACGCGCTGCCGGTCTGCCGCGAGGTCCAGCCGCAGCTGGTGCCCGACCAGGGCGGGCTGCTGCGCTGTCACAACCCCGTGCGGCCCGCGGTCGCCGCGGGAGGAGGAACCCGATGACCCGTCCTGCTGGTGACGTGCTGCTCGAGGTGACCGACCTCAAGGTGCACTTCCCGATCAAGCGCGGCATCGTGATCGACCGGACGGTCGGGCACGTGTTCGCGGTCGACGGTGTCGACCTGGCCATCCGCCGCGGCGAAACCTACGGTCTGGTGGGCGAATCCGGCTGCGGCAAGTCCACTTTGGGCCGGGCGATCCTGCGGCTCAACGAGCCCACCGCCGGTTCCGTGAAGTTCGACGGCACCGACGTCGCGGCCTTGAAGGGGGAGGAACTGCGGAAGGCCCGGCGCCGGATGCAGATGATCTTCCAGGACCCGATGTCCAGTTTGGACCCGCGCCAGTCGGTCGAGTCCATCCTGCTCGAGGGCATGCACGCGCACGGCCTCGACAAGGACAAGGAAGCCACCCAGCGGCGGCTGCGGCAGCTGCTGGCCGCGGTCGGCCTCCCGGAGACGTCGCTGCGGAAGTACCCGCACGAGTTTTCGGGCGGGCAGCGCCAGCGCATCGGCATCGCCCGGGCGCTGGCGGTGGAGCCGGACCTGATCGTCGCCGACGAGCCGGTGTCCGCATTGGACGTTTCGGTGCAGGCCCAGGTGGTGAACCTGCTGGAGGACCTGCAGCAGCAGCTCGGCCTGACCTACGTCGTGATCGCGCACGACCTCGCGGTGGTGCGGCACATCTCCGACCGCATCGGCGTGATGTACCTGGGTGCGCTGGTCGAGGAGACCGACGCGGACTCGCTGTACCGGGACCCGCTGCACCCGTACACGCGGGCGCTGCTGTCGGCCATCCCGGTGCCGGACCCGCAGGTCGAGGACACCCGCGAGCAGATCCTGCTCGCCGGTGACCTGCCGTCGCCGGCCAACCCGCCGTCGGGCTGCCGGTTCCACACGCGCTGCCCGTGGCGGCAGGCGAGCCTGTGCGACACCGACCGCCCGCAGCTGCGCGAGATCGGCGGCGGGCACCGGGTGGCGTGCCACTACGCGGAGGACATCCGCGACGGGCGCATCCAGCCGCACGAGGTGGAGCCGGAGCTGGTGGAGCTCACCGGGGCGCTCAACCCCGACCTGGGCCCGCCGGACGTCGGCACCGCGGCCGAGATCCTCTGACGTGCCGAACGGCCGGCCGGGCCTTGTCCCGGCCGGCCGTTCTCACGTCTCCAGCCTGTTGGCCCGCGACTGCAGGTACGCCTGTTCCGGCAGGCTCAGCGTCCGCCGGGCGGCGGCCAGGTAGGCCTCGCGGGCTCCGGCCGGGTCACCGGCGGTTTCGAGCAGGTGGGCGCGGATGGCGTCGACCCGGTGGTGCCGCGTGAGGTGCTTCGCGGCTTCGCCCAGCTCGGCCAGCCCCTTCTCGGGGCCGTGGACCTGCGCGAACGCGACCACCCGGTTCAACGTCACCATCGGACCGGGCGCGACGACCCGCAGCAGGTCGTACAGCGTGAGGATCTCGGCCCAATCGGTGTCTTCGCTGGTCGCGGCCTCGTCGTGGACCGCGGCGATCGCGGCCTGCAGCTGGTAGGGGCCGACCGGTGCGGTGGCCAGCGCTTGGGTGATCAGCGCGACGCCTTCGTCGATGAACGCCCGGTTCCAGCGCGACCGATCCTGCTCGGCCAGCGGGACGAGCGCGCCGGTGGCGTCGACCCGCGCGGGCCGGCGGGCTTCGGTGAGCAGCATCAGGGCCAGCAGCCCGGTGACTTCGCCGTCGTCCGGCAGTTCCGCGTGCAGCTGCCGGACCAGCCGGATCGCCTCGGTGGTCAGCTCGACGCGGCTCAGCGTGTCCCCCGAGCTGGCGGTGTGGCCCTCGGTGAAGATCAGGTAGAGCACCTGCAGCACGGCGGCCAGCCGCTCGGGGCGCTGGTCGTGGGTGAGCCGTTCGCCTTTCAGCTTCTGTTTCGCGCGGCTGATCCGCTGGCCGATGGTGGCCTCGGGAACGAGGAAGGCCCGCGCGATCTCGGCGGTGCTGAGCCCGCCGACGGCCCGCAGGGTGAGCGCGACCTGCGACGGCGGTTTCAGCGACGGGTGGCAGCAGAGCAGCAGCAAGGTCAGCGTGTCGTCGACCCCGCCGGCGGGTTCCTGACCGGGCGGCTCGGCCTGGGCGACGGCCTCCTCACGCCGTCGCCGCGCGGTGTCGCTGCGCCACTGCTCGATCCGCCGCCGGGACGCGGCGGTGATCAGCCACCCCTTCGGGTGATCCGGAATCCCCTCGGCCGGCCATTGCTGCGACGCGGCGAGCAGGGCTTCCTGGACGGCGTCCTCACAGGTGTCGAACCCGCCGTACCGCCGGACCAGCGCGGCGAGGACCTGCGGCGCGAGCTCGCGGAGCAGGAGTTCGACGTCGGTCACAGCTCCGGTCCGTGGAGTCCCATCACCGGCCGCACCTCGACCTTGCCGAAGGACGCTTCCGGGACCTTCGCGGCGATCTCGAGGGCGCGCTCTTCGCTCTCGCAGTCGAGCAGGTAGAAGCCGGCGAGGAACTCCTTGGCCTCGGCGAAGGGCCCGTCGGTGACACCCACCTGCTTGGTCAGCTCCGGATAGGCGAGCCGTTCGGAGACGATCCGCTCGCCGGAGGCATCGAGGTCGTCGTTGAGCTGCTGGTAGTAGGCCAGCCCGGCGGCCCGCTGCTCGTCGGTCATGCCTTCCCACGCTTGGCGTGACGCGGGGTTGCCGTAGATGAGGACCACGTATTTCACTGGAGTCTCCTGTGCCTGCACGGGTTGTCCACCGGAGTTGTCCACATGGGGGTGGAGCCTGTGGACAACTCCGGCTGCGTGAGATGCCCCGTTGTGCCCCCTCCACCGACCCGGACGCCGGATTGTTCAACGGCCGTCACGCCGCGTCAAGGCGGGAAAGCGTGGCTTGACCCGGCGTGACGGCCGCTGAGGCGGCTGCGTATCGGCTCGGCAGGGGGATGTGGCCGGTGGGGCTTGGCGGGACGGGGGCCGAGCCCTCGGTCGAAGCCGGGCCTGCGGCCCAGGCTGGGCCTGCGGCCCAGGCGGCCCCGGCCGAAGCCAGCCCCGGCCGAAGCCAGCCCCGGCCGAAGCTGGACCTGCGGCCCAAGCGGACCCCGATCGAAGCCAGCCCGACCGAAGCCAACCCCGGCCAAAGCCGCCCCTCGACCGCAAGCAGGACCCGACCAAAGTCGTACCCCCGGCCATACCTGAGGATGCCGCGCTCTGCGGAACGCCCCCGGTACCCTTCGGAAAGCGAACACCGAAATCCGGACGTGGGTACCAGGGGGTACAGCTGTGCACATCGACCAATGGCTGGAGGCGATCCCGCCGCTCTCGGTGTACCTGATCGTCGGTGCGGTGATCATGATCGAGAGCCTCGGGATTCCGCTGCCCGGCGAGATCGTGCTGGTCAGCGCGGCCCTGCTCGCGTCGCAGCACAGCAACCTGAGCCCGCTCTGGATCGGGATTCTGGCCAGTGCCGGCGCCATCATCGGCGACAGCATCGGGTACTTCATCGGGAAAACCGGTGGGCAACGGCTGTTCGCCTGGGCCGGCCGGAAATTCCCGAAGCATTTCGGTCCCGCGCACTTGGCCAACGCCGAACGGATCTTCAACAAACGCGGTGTGTGGGCCGTCTTCCTGGGGCGGTTCATCGCGTTCCTGCGGATCCTCGCCGGGCCGCTCGCCGGTTCGCTGCGGATGCACTACCCGAAATTCCTGCTGGCGAACGCCGCCGGGGGCATCGTCTGGGCCGGGGGCACCACCGCCGCCGTCTACTACCTCGGTGTGGTGGCCGAAGAGTGGCTCGGCCGGTTCTCCAAGTTCGGCCTGGTGGCCGCCGTCCTCATCGGCGTGGTCGTCTTCTTCGTCATGAAGAAGCGTCTCGGCCGGAACCACCCGGAAGAGGAAAAGCAGGAAGAGACCGCCGCCTAGACCGCGACGAGTTCTCGCTTGGGCGCGAACCGCAACGAGCCCAGCAGCACCCCGGCGATCACGACGGCCGCCGCACCGACCTCCAGCCAGGTCGGGCGCTCGCCCAGGATCAGGAACGACGCCGTCAGCCCGACCACCGGCACCAGCAGCGAGAACGGCGACACCACGCCCGCCGGGTTGCGGCGCATCAGCGTCGTCCACAGGCCCGAGCCGACGACCGTGCCGATCAGCACCACGTACGTCAGCCCGGCGAGCGCGGTCAGGCCGGTCGGGGTGCCGAGCGTCGTCAGTGAACGCCACTGCGCGGCCGGGCCCTCCATGACCAGCGACAGCGCGAACATCGGCAGCGGCGGCACCACCGACATCCACAGCGTGAAGTGCAGCGGGTTGTCCGGCTCGGCCTTGCGCGTGCTCAGGTTGCCGAATGCCCAGCTCAGCGCGGCCAGCAGAGTCAGGACCATCGGCAGCAGCGCCGCGTGCCCGGACTGCTGCCACGCGATCGCGGCCATCCCCGCCACCGCCAGCGCGATGCCCGCCAGCTGGTGCGGGGTGACGCGTTCGCGCAGGAAGACCGCGCCGAGCAGCACCGTGAACGGCGCCGACGCCTGCAGCACCAGCGACGCGAGCCCGGTCGGCATCCCGGTGTCCATCGCGATGAACAGGAACGCGAACTGGCCGGTGCCGAACCCGAGGCCGTAGCCGAGCAGGTGCCGCACCTTCACCTTCGGCCACGGCACGAACAGGATGGTCGGCACGGCGATCACGGCGAACCGCAGCGCGCCCGCGAACACCGGCGGGAACTGCCCGAGCGTCGCGTGGATGGCCAGGAAGTTCAGGCCCCACAGGACGGCGACGAGCACGGCGAGCAGACGGTCACGAGCGGGCATGCCTCCACTGTGTCAACGCCGACCGTGAAGGACCAGCGAGAATATCTGCAGGAACCTTGTAGCGGAGCTTCAAGTACAGTGACGGCGTGGATCTGGGCCGGTTGCGCACGCTGCGGGAGTTCGCCGACCGCGGGAGCGTGACGGCGGCCGCGCGTGCCTTGCACTGCACGCCGTCCGCGGTTTCGCAGCAGCTGCGCGCGTTGCAGGGCGAAGTCGGCCTGCCGCTCACCGAGCCCGCGGGCCGGGGCCTGCGGCTGACCGACGCCGGCCGCGCGCTGGTCGCCCGCGCCGATGAGGTGCTCGCCGCGCTCGAACGGGCCGAATCCGAACTGGACACCTACCGCAGCGCGCCGCGCGGGCGGGTGCGGATCGCCATCTTCCAGTCGGCCGGCCTGATGCTGCTGCCGGGGCTGCTGTCGCGCGTCGCCGGGTACGACGGCCTGGAGGTCGACGTCCGGGACGTCGACATGACGCCGCCGGAGGTGCCCGGCCTGGTCGCGGACTACGACATCGTCGTGGCGCACCGCGACGAGCACGCGCCGGAGTTCGACTCGAGCCGCCTCGAGGTGGTGCCGTTGCTGCGCGAACCGCTCGACGTCGCGCTGCCGACGGGGCACCGGCTGGCGAACCGGCGCCGCGTCGAACTGGCCGAGCTGGCGGACGAGCGCTGGATCGGCGTCGACCACGGCTTCCCGGTGGACGACGTGCTGCGCTCGCTGACCGTCCGCACCGGCGTGCGGCCGGTCGTCGTCCAGCGGATCAACGACTTCCGGATCACCGAGCGGCTGGTCGCGGCCGGGCACGGCATCGCGCTGGTGCCGCGGTACACGATCGACACCCGCCGGGGCAGCGGCCTGGTCAGCCGGCCGCTGGCCGGGATCCGCGCGGCCCGGCTGGTGGAGGCGGTGTGCCGGACGGGCGCGCTGCAGCGTCCGGCGGTGGCCAAGGTGATCGACGAACTCCGCGCGGAGATCGCCCAGCTCACCGCTTGAAGCCCCGCAGGTAGGCGAGCGCGATGCCGAGCGCGTCCTGCAGCGCCGTGAGGTCGTGGCGGATGTGGGCCAGCAGCAGTCCACCTTGGACGGACGTCATCGCCGCCTGCGCCAGCCGCGCCGGGTCGGCGTCCGCGGCCAGTTCTCCGTTGTCCTGCAAGGCTTTCAGCCCGCGCGCCAGATGGGACTCCCAGGTCCGGTAGGCCTGGTCGACCAGCGGGGCCAGCTTCGGGTTGTCGCCCACCTCGCCCGCGAGGTTGCCCAGCGGGCAGGCGATCGGCCCGCCCGCGCGGCGGTGGACGTCGAGCAGCTGCTCGGTCCACGTCTCGAGGTCGGCCCAGGACGCCAGCGTGAAGATGGCCGGCTGGTTGCCGAGGATCTGCTCGAGGTACCGGTCGATCACGGCCGCGACCAGCTGTTCCTTGTTCTTGAAGTAGTGGTACATCTGCGATTTCCCGGCGCCGCTCGCGGCCAGCACCTTGTCGACGCTCGTGCCCGCGACGCCGTCGACGTACATCAGGCCCGCCGCCGCGTCGACGATCGCGTCACGCGTGCGCTTGCCGCGCGGGGTCGAAGCCGCTTGCGCCTCCATGTACCGAATAGTACAGTTTGGCTCACTGTACCGATCAGTACAACTAATTAGGGGGATCCATGACGCTCGACCAGGCCCTGACCGGGCTCAACGACCAGCTCCGGAGTGCCCTGCCGCCGGAGCTCGCCGAGGTCCTCGATGCGGACCGCCGCCGTGTGGCGACGGACTTCGCCGAGGTGGGCGCCAAGATCGAGGACTTCACCCTGCCGGGAGCCGACGGCGCGCCGATCGGCTTGGCGGGGCTCGTGGCCGAGGGGCCGGCGGTGCTCGTGTTCTACCGCGGCCAGTGGTGCCCGTACTGCAACCTGACGCTGCGCACCTACCAGGAGGAACTGCTGCCCGAGCTGGAGAAGCGTGGTGCGGCCCTGGCGGCGATCAGCCCGCAGAGGCCGGACGGCCCGGTGCCCGGGTTGGGGTTCCCGGTGCTTTCCGACGTCGGGAGCACCGTCGCGCGCGGGCTCGGGCTGAGCTACCCGGTTTCCGATGTCGTCCGCGAAGCGATGAAGACGCTGGGGACGGACCTCGAGCAGGTCAACGGCAGCTGGGAGCTGGTCCACCCCGCGGTCGTCGTGGTCGGCCGCGACCGGGTGATCCGGTACATCGACGTCCACCCGGACTTCGTCACGCGGACCGAACCGGCGGACATCCTCAAAGCGCTCTAGCCGACCGTTTCACGCCGTAGGTGATCACCGAACCCAGGATCAGGGCCACGGCCAGGGAGAGCAGCAGGCTGATCCCGGGTTCGGTGACGATCCGGCCGCCGGCGTAGCCGAGGAAGGCCACGTAAGACGTCCAGAGTGTGACGCCGATGGCCGATGCGGCGAAGAACTCCGCCGGCGGCCATCGGAGTGATCCGGCGAGGAGGGCGCCCAGCGTCCCGCCCGACGGCAGCCAGCGGGCGACCACCAGCACCGGCCGGGGATGGCGCTGCAGCCGCCCGTCGAGCCGGCCGAGGCCGGCGGCGATCTTCTTCCGCCTGCTCAGCCGGTCCAGCGCCGCCCGGCCACCGAACCGGCCGAGGGCGTAGAGCGCCTGGTCGGACGCCAGGCACCCGGCACTCGCCACGGCGATCACCAGCGCCAGCGACGTCCCGCCCTGCGCCGCCGAGATGCCCATGCCGAGGATGGTCACCTCGGTGGGCAGCAGCGGCACGAGCGCGACGACGAACAGCACCAGCAGTCCCGCCGTCGATCCGTCCACACCTCCATTAACCGCCGGCCCGCCCCCGGGCACTCCCGATCAACGGGGACTCACAGCAACCCGACAGCTCCGCCACAGACTCGGGGAAACCATGCCAGGAGTTGTCATGGTTCGCCGTGAGGCTGGGCGCATGAACACACTTTCCGGAAAAGTCGCCCTGGTGGCGGGCGGGACGCGCGGCGCGAGCCGGGCGATCGCCGTCGAACTCGGCCGCGCGGGCGCTTTCGTGTACGTGACCGGCCGGACGACCCGCGCCGGACGGTCCGAAGTGGACCGCCCGGAAACGATCGAGGAGACGGCCGAGCTGGTCGAGCGGGCGGGTGGCGAGGCGGAAGCGATCCGCGTCGACCACCTGGTGCCGGAGGAGGTCGAGGCGCTGGCCAAGCGGATCGAGCGCCTCGACATCCTGGTCGACGGCCTCTGGGGCGGCGACCAGCACCTCGGCTGGGGCAAGCCGGTGTGGGAGCACGACCTGACGGCGGGCCTGCGCATGATCCGCCTCGGCATCGACGCGCACCTGATCACCAGCCACTTCCTGCTCCCGCTGCTGATCGGCCGCCCGGGCGGGCTGGTCGTCGAGCTGACCGACGGGACGGCGGAGTACAACGCGAAGTACCGCGAGGGGACGTCGCTGCCGTTCTACCTGGCGAAGGCGTCGGCGCACCTGCTGGCAATCGGCGAGGCGGCCGAGCTGGCGTCCTTCGGGGCGACCGCGGTCGGCTTCACGCCGGGCTACCTGCGGTCGGAGGCGATGCTGGAGCACTACGGGGTGACGGAGGAGAACTGGCGCGACGCCTGCTCGCGGGTGCCGCACTTCGCGATCTCGGAGACACCGACGTTCTGCGGCCGAACGGTGGCGGCCCTGGCGGCGGACCCGGCGCGGGACCGGTGGAGCGGCCAGACGGTGAACAGCGGCCAGCTGGCGAAGGAGTACGGCGTCGACGACATCGACGGCAGCCGCCCGGACGCGTGGCGGTACATGACGGAGGTGGCGGACGCCGGAAAGCCCGCGGACACCACCGGCTATCGCTGACCGTTGCGGGTGGCCAGTTCCGCACCGATCGCCGCCAGGGCCGCCCGCACCTCCGCCGGCTCGAGGACCTCGACACCCGGGCTGAGCGCGACCAGCTGGCCGACGCCGATCTCGGCCCCCTCCAGGGCGAGCTCGGCGTCGGCCCAGCCGTCGGCGTCCGGCGTGCCCAGGGAAACCACCGTGTCCGCGAGGTGCTCGCCGCCGAACACGCGGCGCAGCTCGCGCACCGCCGTCCGGTTCAGCCGGGCGCGCACCCGCAACGGCCGTGCGACCTGCTCGAACGTGGCCGACGACGCCCGCCACCAGGCCGCCAGGTCGAAGTCCGGTGGCCGGTCGAACGTGGTTCCCTCCGCGGCCGCGCGAAGGATCCGGGAGACCCGGTACGTCCGCAGCGCGTCGTCCGGGACCACCCGTGCGACCAGGTACCAAACGCCCGCCTTCAGCACGAGCCCCAGCGGCTCGAGCTCCCGGGCGGCCACCTTGTCGCTACGCCGGTAGGTGATCGAGAGCCGGCGCTGCGCCCAGACCGCCTCGACGACCGAGGCCAGGGCGGGCGGCTCGTCGGCGGCACCGAACCAGCCCGGCGCGTCCAGGTGGAACCGCCCCGCCACCAACGCCGCGTGTTCCTGTAGCTCGGCCGGCATGCCCGCGGACACCTTGGCCCGCGCCGCGCTGCTCGCCGTGTCCAGGCCGAGTCCCGCCAGCGCGGAAGGCACTCCCAGCGCGAAGAGCGCGACGGCCTCGCGCGCGGTGAGGCCGTCGAGCCCGGAGCGCCAGCCGTCGACCAGGCGGAAGCCGCCGTGCCGCCCTTGCTCCGTCCACAGCGGAACGCCCGCTTCGCGCAGCGCCGCCAGATCGCGGTGCATCGTCCGCTCCGAAACACCCAGCTCCGCAGCGAGCTCGGCGGCGGTCGCGCTGCGTCGCCGTTGCAGCGTGAACAGCAGCGCGACCAGCCGCTCGGCTTTCACCGGTTGGCGCGGTTCACCGCCGAGACGACCGCGCGCAGCGACGCCGTGACGATCGACGGGTCGATGCCGATGCCCCAGAACACGCGGTCGGAGATCGCGCACTCGATGTACGACGCCGCACGCGCGTCGTCGCCCGGGGAGAGCGTGTGCTCGCTGTAGTCCAGGAGGCGCAGGTCGTACCCGACCGTCGACAGCGCGTCGAAGAACGCCGCGATCGGGCCGTTGCCGCGGCCGGTGACCTCGTGCTCGTCACCTTCCACGCGGACCGTCGCGGTGATGTCGTACTCGCCGTCGCCGTTGTCGCGGACGTGCTGGCGGACCAGCTCCAGCGGCGTCTTCAGCTCCAGGTACTCGGCCGAGAAGGCGTTGTACATCGTGGTCGGGTCGACCTCGCCGCCCTCGGAGTCGGTGTAGCGCTGGATGACCTTCGAGAACTCGATCTGCAGCCGGCGCGGCAGGTCGAGCTGGTGCTCGGCCTTCATGATGTAAGCGACGCCGCCCTTGCCGGACTGCGAGTTCACCCGGATCACGGCCTCGTACGTGCGGCCGACGTCCTTCGGGTCGATCGGCAGGTACGGGACCTCCCACGGGTGCTCGTCGACCGGTACGCCCGCCTTGTCCGCGGCGTCCTTCAGCGCGTCGAGGCCCTTGTTGATCGCGTCCTGGTGGCTGCCGGAGAACGCGGTGAACACCAGGTCGCCGCCCCACGGCGAGCGCTCGGGCACCGGCAGCTGGTTGCAGTACTCGACCGTCCGCTTGATCTCGTCCATGTCGGAGAAGTCGATCTGCGGGTCGATGCCCTGGCTGTAGAGGTTCATGCCCAGCGCGACCAGGTCGACGTTGCCGGTGCGCTCGCCGTTGCCGAAGAGGCAGCCTTCGATCCGGTCCGCGCCGGCCTGGTAGCCCAGCTCGGCGGCGGCGATGCCGGTGCCGCGGTCGTTGTGCGGGTGCAGCGACAGGATCACCGAGTCGCGGCGGGCCAGGTTCCGGCTCATCCACTCGATCGAGTCGGCGTAGACGTTCGGGGTGGCCATCTCGACGGTGGCCGGCAGGTTCAGGATCACCGGCTTCTCCGGCGTCGGCTGCCAGATCTCGGTGACGGCGTTGCAGACCTCGAGCGCGTAGGACAGCTCGGTGCCGGTGTAGGACTCCGGCGAGTACTGGAACCGGAAGTCGGTGTCCGGCTGCTTCGCGGCCAGCTCGACGACCAGTTCGGCGGCCTGCGTGGCGATCTTCTTGATGCCTTCGCGCTCTTCGCGGAAGACCACGCGGCGCTGCAGGATCGACGTCGAGTTGTAGATGTGGACGATCGCGCGCGGCGCGCCTTCGAGGGCCTGGAAGGTCCGCTCGATCAGCTCGTGGCGGCACTGGGTCAGCACCTGGATGCTGACGTCGTCCGGGATGGCGTGGTCTTCGATGATCTCGCGGACGAAGTCGAAGTCCGTCTGGGACGCGGCCGGGAAGCCGACCTCGATCTCCTTGTAGCCCATGCGGACCAGCAGGTCGAAGAACTTGCGCTTCCGCGCGGGCGACATCGGGTCGATCAGGGCCTGGTTGCCGTCACGCAGGTCGACCGCGCACCACAGCGGCGCGCGGTCGATGCGCTTTTCGGGCCAGGTGCGGTCGGGCAGGTCGATGTTCTCGACCAGGTCGTACCAGGGGCGGTAGCGGTGCACCGGCATGGACGTGCCGCGCTGGGTGTTCCAGGCGGGCTGGCCGGCGGGCGCGGGACGAGAAGGTTTGCGGATCTTGCTCATGGGATTTGGGGTGTCTCCAGCTCGACGGGTGCGACCGGCACCACGAAGCCCCGCGACGGGGAGCCGGTCCGGTCAGGCCCCGTCGCGGCAGCGAAGCAGGAGAGCACGCGCCACGGCCCCACCATAACCAGCGAACGTGCGCGGAGGGAAGCCGGGCCGTGGTGGAACTGTTACCCACACGGTTACTTGTGGGTAGCAATCGGCCGGGTGCCGTGCGAAACTGCGGGCATGGGTGAGCACGCAGAGTCGTCGTCGGAGGAGACCCGCGTCTCCCGCCGCGCGGCCGTCGACTGGCGCCAGACCCGGGGCAAGGTCGCCTCGCTGGTGGCCTCGATCGTCCGCTGGGTCGGGCTGGTCTTCGCCGCGTTCCTGGTGATCCACGTGATCTTCACGGTCGGCTCGGCCAACCCGGACAACGGCATCGTGTCGTTCGTGAAGTCCTGGGCGGACAGCCTCGCGCTGGGCTTCAGCGACCTGTTCACGCCGAGTGACGAGAAGCTGCGCGTACTGGTGAACTACGGCATCGCGGCGATCTTCTGGATGGTCGTGTCGGGGATCCTGGCCAAGGTCATCCGCCGCGTGGGCGGGGCGTCATAGCGCCGGCTCAGCTCTCGGCGAGTTCGTCGTACACGCGGTCGCAGATGTACCGGCGTCCGTAGCTTCCTCCGGTGATCTCGCGCAGGAAGCCTGCCTCCTCCAGTTTTCCGATGGCGTTGGCGGCGGTCGGGTAGGACACGCCCAAGTCCGCCTGCACTTTGGGAATGGTCATCATCGGGTAACCGATGAGGTTCACGGCGAGTTCGAGGACGGTGCCGCGGGCGCCGATCCCCTTCATCGTTTCGATGACCTCTCGGGAGAACGCCATCAGGCTCCGGATGGTTTCCGCGGCGGCCTGTGCCCGCGCTTTCACAGCTTCGGCGAAGAAGCGCACCCACGGATCGAAGTTCCCCGTTTTGCTCACGGTGAGCAGATGGTCGATGTAGTCCTCGCGCCGGGGTTCCAGCCACGGGGACAGGTTCAGCACGGGATGCTTGAGCACGTTCTCTTCGATGAGCTGCAAGGTGATGACCAGGCGGCCGATCCGGCCGTTGCCGTCGCTGAACGGGTGCAGCGTTTCGAACTGGTAATGGCCGAGGGCCACTTTGACCATTACCGGCATCTCCTGGTCGGCGTTTATCCATTTTTCCCAGTCGCTCACGCCGTCGCGGAGCGGATCTCCGTTGGGGGGTGGGACGAACCTGGACTGTTCGATTCCCCGGCCCCGGTCTCCGATGCAAACGAGTCTTTCGCGGAGTCTCCCGGCGTCGTATGCGTCGCCGCGTGTTCCGGTCACGAGGATCTGCTGGAGCCTGGACACCACCTGCAGGCAGATCGGCAGTTTCTTGATGAGGTCGAGGCCGGCGAATGCCGCTTGGACGTAGTTCCGCACCTCCCGCACTTCTGCCGTTGGCTGGTGGCTGTCGACGTACTGGGCTTCCAGTACGTCGGCGTAGGGCGCGTACGTTCCTTCGAGCGCCGAGGTGCTGACGGCTTCCCTGGTCAGCGACGGCCTCACCAGGAGATCGGGATTGGGCAGCCGGTCAGTGAGCGCGTCCAGCGCGCCGAGCGCGCGGTCGGCTTCGCTGATGAGCTTGTACGTGCCTGGCGAGAGGTCGACTACGCTGGGAAGCGGAGCGGGTACGAACGCGAAGTGGCGGTAGGGCTGCTTGGTTCGGCCATCGACGCCGCTGACTGGCATCAGCTGGCCGACCGGGGACTTCTGGAACGCGTCTACCTGCACTTTTAAAGGTTAGCGCAAGGAGTGTTAGTTTCACTGCCGGGATCTGATGGTTCTTGCAGTCCGAAGCCCCGAATGCAAGACATCGGGTCGATCCTTTAAAACTCCGGTCGGTTGCTAGCTCCCTAGCGCCGGCTCGCCCCACTGGCCGGTGAACGCGAACTCCTCCAGCGGCAGCCGCACGCGGTCCGCCTTCTCGCGCTCGATCCGCCAGTCCTCCTCCAGGACGTCCGGTGCCGCCGGCGACCCCACCGCGATCGCCACCTTCGGTACGGCGTCCTCCGGCAGGCCGAACGAAGACCGCACGGCCTCCGGCGAGAAGCCCGCCATCTGGTGCGCGATCAACCCCAGTTCCACCGCCTGCAGTACCAGGTTCTCCGACGCCAGCCCCAGCCCGTACTCGGCGTACGGCACCGCGCCCTTCTCGTTCGTCGTCACCATCACGCCGATCAGCAGCAGGCCGGCCCGGTGGGCCCACGCCTGGTTGCCCGAGTTCAACGCCCCCAAGATCGCGTCGAACGAGGGGGTGCCGCGGACGCCCACTAGGTAGCGGGCCGGCTGGGTGTTGCCGAACGACGGCGCCCAGCGGGCCGCCTCCAGCAGCGCCCGCACCTGCTCGTCGGTGACCGACGCGGAGGAGTCGTAGGCCCGCGGGCTCCACCGTTCCGCCATCAGGGTTGCGATCGGGACGCTCGTCACAGCTGGTTTCCGCACGCCGACGACACTACCCACGAGTGCTGTGCGTCACTCGGGCGGAAGGGCTCCGCACATTTCGTTGGTGTTGCGGAAGATTTACTTCCCGGACCGCCGCCGGACGGGTGCGCCCCACGTCAAGAGGGTGGCGGGCCGCCCGAGCCCCGGTAGGCTCCTGGTCAAATCATGGGACGCGGGGGCTCTCCGGTGCCCACCAGGGAGCCGCCCGGCCCGCGAGGAGGTTCGGGCGTGGCCCTCGTGGTCCAGAAGTACGGCGGATCGTCGCTGGAAAGTGCCGACCGGATCAAGCGCGTGGCGGAGCGGATCGTCGCGACGAAGAAGGCGGGCAACGACGTCGTCGTCGTCTGCTCGGCGATGGGTGACACCACCGACGAGCTGCTCGACCTGGCGCAGCAGGTCAACCCGGCGCCGCCGGAGCGGGAGATGGACATGCTGCTCACCGCCGGTGAGCGCATCTCGAACTCGCTGGTCGCGATGGCGATCGCGGCCCAGGGTGCCGAGGCCTGGTCGTTCACCGGTTCGCAGGCCGGCGTCGTCACGACGTCGGTGCACGGCAACGCGCGCATCATCGACGTCACCCCGAGCCGCGTCACCGAAGCCCTGGACCAGGGCTACATCGCGCTGGTCGCCGGCTTCCAGGGCGTCGCGCAGGACACCAAGGACATCACCACGCTGGGCCGCGGCGGCTCGGACACCACCGCCGTCGCGCTGGCCGCCGCGCTGAACGCCGACGTCTGCGAGATCTACTCCGATGTGGACGGTGTGTACACCGCCGACCCGCGGGTGGTGCCGGACGCGAAGAAGCTCGACACCGTCACCTACGAAGAAATGCTCGAGCTCGCCGCGAGCGGGTCCAAGATCCTGCACCTGCGGTCGGTCGAGTACGCCCGCCGCTACGGCGTCCCCATCCGAGTCCGTTCTTCCTACAGCGACAAGCCGGGCACGACGGTGACCGGTTCTATCGAGGAGATCCCCGTGGAACAAGCCCTGATCACCGGTGTGGCGCACGACCGCTCCGAAGCCAAGATCACGGTCACCGGGGTGCCGGACACCACCGGTGCCGCGGCCCGGATCTTCCGCGTGATCGCCGACGCCGAGATCGACATCGACATGGTGCTGCAGAACGTGTCCAGCACCGTCTCCGGCCGCACCGACATCACCTTCACGCTGTCGAAGGCCAACGGCGCCAAGGCCGTCAAGGAACTCGAGAAGGTCAAGGAGGAGATCGGCTTCGAGTCGGTCCTCTACGACGACCACGTCGGCAAGGTGTCGCTGGTCGGCGCCGGGATGCGCTCGCACCCCGGTGTCACGGCGACGTTCTGCGAGGCGCTGGCCGAGGCCGGCGTCAACATCGAAATCATCAACACCTCGGAGATCCGCATCTCGGTGCTGATCCGGGACGCGCAGCTCGACGACGCCGTGCGCGCGATCCACGAGGCGTTCGAACTCGGCGGCGACGAAGAAGCCGTCGTCTACGCGGGGAGTGGTCGCTGATGGCGGACGGGCTGCGGGTCGGGGTGGTCGGCGCGACCGGCCAGGTCGGCGCGGTGATGCGCAAGCTGCTGGCGGAGCGGGAGTTCCCGATCGCCGAGCTGCGCTACTTCGCTTCGGCGCGCTCGGCGGGTTCGAAGCTTCCCTGGCGCGACACCGAAATCACGGTCGAGGACGCCGAGACGGCCGATCCGTCCGGTTTGGACATCGCGCTGTTCTCGGCGGGCGGCTCGACGTCGAAGGCGCAGGCCCCGCGGTTCGCCGCGGCGGGTGTCACGGTGATCGACAACTCCTCGGCGTTCCGGATGGACCCGGACGTGCCGCTGGTCGTCAGCGAAGTCAACCCCGAAGCCATCAAGGAGGCGCGGAAGGGGATCATCGCGAACCCCAACTGCACCACGATGGCCGCGATGCCGGTGCTGAAGCCGCTGCACGACGAGGCCGGGCTGGTCCGGCTGGTCGCGTCGACGTACCAGGCGGTGTCCGGCAGCGGCCTGGCCGGCGTCGACGAGCTCGCCGGCCAGGTGAAGGCGGCGGCCGAGCACGCTTCGCTGCTGACCCACGACGGCGCGGCCATCGAGTTCCCGCAGCCGGAGAAGTACGTCCGCCCGATCGCGTTCAACGTCCTCCCGATGGCCGGGTCCATTGTGGACGACGGCGAGCTGGAAACGGACGAGGAGAAGAAGTTCCGCAACGAGAGCCGCAAGATCCTGAGCATCCCGGGCCTCGGCGTCTCGTGCACCTGTGTCCGCGTGCCGGTGTTCTCGGGGCACTCGATCTCGGTGAACGCGGAGTTCGAGCGGCCGCTGTCGGTCGAGCGCGCGACGGAGCTGCTGACCCACGCGGCCGGGGTCGAGCTGTCGGAGATCCCCACCCCCCTGCAGGCGGCGGGCAACGACCCGAGCTACGTCGGCCGCATCCGGGTGGACCAGGGCGTCGAGGGCGGCCGCGGGCTGGCGCTGTTCATCTCGAACGACAACCTGCGCAAGGGCGCGGCGCTCAACGCCGTGCAGATCGCGGAGCTGGTGGCCCAGCAGATCTGACCACAGTGGACAGCTGAATAATCGCTTGGCCGTTTCGCGGCGCTCGGGGGATCCTGAGCGCCGCGAAACGCTTTTCAAGGGGAGGAACCATGTACACCGCGGTCGTTGGGTCCCGCGTCCCGATCCGGATGTGGGCGGACCCCGCGTCGGTCGAAGACCAGGCCATGCGGCAGCTGCACAACGTCGCGAACCTGCCGTGGGTGCACGGCGTCGCCGTGATGCCCGACGTCCACTACGGCAAGGGCGCCACCGTCGGCAGCGTCATCGCCATGCGCGACGCCGTCTCGCCCGCCGCCGTCGGCGTCGACATCGGGTGCGGGATGAGCGCCGTCCGGACGTCGCTCACCGCCGCCGACCTGCCCGACGACCTCGGGAAGCTGCGCCGCCGCATCGAATCCGCCGTGCCGGTCGGGTTCGGGCTGCACAAGACGCCGGTGAACCCGGCGAAGGTGCACGGCGTCGGTGGCTGGGACGCGTTCTGGAAGCAGTTCGGCGAGCTGCACACCGGCGTCCAGGACCTGCACGACCGCGCCGCGCGGCAGATCGGCAGCCTCGGCGGCGGCAACCACTTCATCGAGGTCTGCCTCGACGACGACGGCCGCGTCTGGCTGATGCTGCACTCGGGTTCGCGCAACATCGGCAAGGAGCTGGCCGAGCGGCACATGGCCGTCGCGCGGAAGCTGCCGCACAACGCCGACCTGCCCGACCCCGACCTCGCGGTGTTCGTCGCCGGCACGCCGGAGATGCAGGCCTACCGGCGTGACCTGTTCTGGGCGCAGGACTACGCGGCGCGCAACCGCGCCACGATGGTCGCGCTGGTGAAGCAGGCGGTGCGCGACGAGCTCCCACAGGTGACCTTCGACGACGCGATTTCGTGCCACCACAACTACGTCGCCGAGGAAACCTACGACGGCGTCGAGCTGCTCGTCACCCGGAAGGGCGCGATCCGCGCCGGATCGGGTGACCTCGGGATCATCCCGGGCAGCATGGGGACCGGTTCGTACATCGTCCGCGGGCTGGGCAACGACTCGTCGTTCCAGTCGGCTTCGCACGGCGCCGGGCGGCGGATGTCGCGCAACAAGGCCAAGAAGCTGTTCACCGCGGACGACCTGGCGGCGCAGACGGCCGGCGTCGAGTGCCGCAAGGACTCCGGCGTGGTCGACGAGATCCCGGCGGCGTACAAGGACATCGAAACGGTGATCCGCGCGCAGACGGACCTGGTCGAGGTCGTGGCGCACCTCAAGCAGGTGGTCTGCGTCAAGGGCTGACGGTACCTTGGCGCCATGACGAGGGGTGGAACGACGGCCGCGTTGCTGGCCGCGAGCGCACTGCTGTTGAGCGGGTGCGCCGAGGTCGGCAACGCGGTCGACCAGGGGTCGAAGACCGTCGGCAAGGTGGGCGTCTGCACCGAGGCACTCGGCCTCGCGGACCTGAACCCGCTGGTCGACCCGGACAAGCTCAAGGCGCGGGCCGCGGACAAGGAGAGGCGGCTGCGCGAGCTCGCTGCGGACGTTCAGGACCAGAACGTCAAGAACGCGCTGCTCGGCATGGCCGGGTCCTACGTCGAGGTGCAGAAGGAACGCATCGAGGACGCCGGCGTCGTGGCCAACTGGGTGCAACGCAACGTCAAGAAGCTCGACGCCCTCCGCGCCGCCTGCAGCTGACCGCGGCAGGCTCGCTAGCGGCGGCTTTCGGCCAGTTCCGGTTCCGCGGCCGGGGCCGGGACGCGGCGGCGCAGCAGGCCGCCCGAGGCGATCACCAGGCCGCCGACGCCCGCCGCCACGAAGCCCCACTCAGCGCTCGAATGGTCGATCGCGAAGCCGACCACCGGGCCGCCCACCGCCAGGCCGAGCCGGGTGAACGCGTCCTGCAGGCCCATCGCCTCGCCGCGGACCTGGGCCGGGGCGAGGCGGGAGACCGTCTCGGTCGTGGCCGCCAGCGTCGGCGCGCACAGCAGGTTCGTCGGGATCAGCGCCAGCATCAGCAGCCACCACGGGTGGTCCGCCAGGCCGACCGGCACCACCAGCAGCGCGAGCAGGAGCATCAGCACGCCCTGCGAGAGCGACCGCTTCACGACGCCGTGCACGATGCCGCCGGCGATCGATGCCACGCACATCACCGCGATGACCAGCCCGGTGACGCCGAGTTCGCCGTTCGCGCGCAGGGCCGCCAGCGTCGCCAATTCGGTGCCGACCAGCACGAACAGCGCGCCGCCCGCGATCAGGAGCGTCCCCACCAGCCGGCCGGTGAGCCAGCTCCGGAGCGGCGGCCGCGGGCCGAGCTCCTCCGCCTGGCCGGCGCCCTCGCGGATCGGCGGGTTGACCAGCCAGATCAGGAACGCCGTGCCGCCGAACAGGAGGCCGAGCGCGGTCAGCGTCCAGGTCGGGGAGAACGCCGTGATGGCCGCGATGCCGGCCGCCGGGCCGATCATGAACGTCGCTTCGATCGAGATCGTGTCCAGCGAGTAGGCCGCGCGGCGCTCCTCGAGCGGTACGAGCGTGGCCAGCACCTGCCGGGCCAGTGAGCCGGCGGGCACCGAAAGCATCCCGGCCGCGACCGCGACCACGGCGAGCGCCTCGAACGGCAGGTGCGGCGCGGCGACCCAGAACACCGTGGTGCCGATCCCGCACACCGCGACGACCGGACGCAGCCCGTACCGGTCGAAGCAGCGGCCGAGCAGCGGCGCGCCGAGGGCCATCCCCAGGGTGACGCAGCCGCCGACCAGCCCGGCGGCGCCGTAGCCGCGGCCGAGCCCGGTGACGATGTACAGCGTCATCAGCACGCCGTTCATGGTCATCGGGAGGCGCGCCAGGAACATCAGGGCCATCGTCGAGGGGACGCGGGGGACGGAGAGCACCCGGCGGTAGGGCTGCAGAGGCACGTCCTCGATGAGAACCCAAGGTGGTACGCGCGTGCAACATATTTCCGCCGCCGCGCCCCCTGGCGCCGGAAAATTATGAGAGCTACTTTCACTTGGTAGCAACTATCAATTGGGGGTCACTATGACTCACGTACATCCCCGCAGGTGGTGGGCGCTCGGCGCGCTCGCGGTGAGCCTGCTGACCATCGGACTCGACCTGACCGTGCTCAACGTGGCCGTGCCCACGCTGGCCGTCGACCTCGGCGCCACGACCACGCAGCTGCAGTGGTTCGGCAACGCCTACACGCTGGCGCTGGCCGCGTTGCTGCTGCCGGCCGGCCTGCTCGGCGACCGGTTCGGGCCGAAGAAACTGCTGCTCGGCGCGCTCGCGGTGTTCGGGCTGGCTTCGCTGTGGTGCGCCTACGCGGGTTCGCCGGGCGAGCTGATCGCCGCCCGCGTCGGGCTCGGCGTCGGTGCCGCCTTCCTCATCCCGCTCTCGCTCTCGCTGCTGAACATCCTGTTCGCGCCGGAGGAGCGGGCGAAGGCGCTGACGACGTGGGTGCTGGCGATGTTCGCCGGCATCCCGCTCGGGCCGTTGCTCGGCGGCTGGCTGCTCGACCACTTCGCGTGGGGCTCGGTGTTCCTCATCAACGTCCCGCTGACCGCGGTCGGCGTCGCCGCGGTGCTGTTCCTCGTGCCGCTCACGCCGGGCGACGGCGGCGGCCGGATCGACTTCACCGGCATCGCGCTCTCGACGGCCGGGCTGGTCGCGCTCACCTACGGCTTCGTCCACGCCGGCGAGCACGGCTGGGCGAACCCGGTGACGTACGGCCTGATCGCGCTGGGCGCCGCGCTGCTGGCGGTGTTCTGCCGGGTGCAGACGCGGGTGGCCGCGCCGCTCACCGACCTCGCGTTGTTCCGCGAGCCGCGGTTCGTCTGGGGTGCGGTGCTGGCCACCGTGGCGTCCTTCGCGCTGATGGGCCTGTTGTTCGTGCTGCCGCAGCTGTTCCAGGCGGTGCAGGGGGCCGACGCGCTGCAGACCGGCGTCCGGCTGCTGCCGCTGATCGGCGGGATGCTGGTGGCGGCGAAGATCGCCGAGCGGCTGGTCGCCGTCCTGGGCGTGCGCGCGGTCGTCGCGGGCGGGTTCGCGCTGCTCGCGGGTGGGCTGGCCTGGGGTTCGACGACGACGCCGTCGGGTGGCTACGGCGCCACCGCGGGCTGGGAAGTCGTCATCGGGCTGGGCACCGGCGCCACGCTGCCGCCGCTGATGACGATGGCGATGGGCGCGCTCACCGAAGGCCGCTCGGGCGCCGGTTCGGCGCTGATCCAGGCGTTGCGCCAGGTCGGCGGCACCATCGGGGTCGCGGTGCTGGGCACGGTGCTCAACGGCGGTTACCGCGACGGCGTCGACGTCACGGGCCTGCCGGTGCCGGTCGCCGACGCGGTGCGCGGCAGTGCCTCGGGCGCGGTCGCCGTGGCGGAGCAGCTGCACCAGCCCGGCCTGGCCGCGTCCGCCCGCGCCGCGTTCACCGACGGGATGGCCGCGACGCTGTGGGTGTGTGCCGGCCTGACGCTCGCCGGGGCGCTGCTCGCGCTGGTGTTCCTGCCCGGGCGGACGGCGACCGGAGTGCAGCCGCGAGAATCGGAGCATGACGTCGTCGCCGGCTGAGCCCGTAGGACTGCGCGAGCGGAAGAAGGCCAAGACGCGTGCCGCGATCCAACGGCACGCGTTGCGGCTGTTCGAGGAGCAGGGGTACAGCGCCACGACGGTGGACCAGATCGCGGCCGCGGCGGAGATTTCGCCCAGCACCTTCTTCCGGTACTTCCCGACGAAGGAGGCGACCGTGCTCTACGACCCGTTCGACCCGGTGCTCATCGAGGCCGCGGTCGCGCAGGCGCCGGAGCTGAGCCCGATCGGCGCGCTGCGGGCGACGATGAGCTTCATCCGCGAGCAGCTGCCGGCCGGGGAGTGGGAGCGGGAACGCCAGCGGCAGCGGCTCGTGTTCCGCGAGCCGGAGCTGCGCAGCGCGGTGATGGACAAGTTCGCCGAGGGCATCGACCTGCTGGCCGGGCTGGCCGCGCGGCGCACCGGCCGGGCCGTGGACGACTTCGAGGTCCGCAACTGGGCCGGCGCGGTGGTCGGCGTGGTGCTGGCCGCGTTCCTCGGCGCCGCGGCGGACCCGGAGGCCGACACGCTCGTGGTCATCGATCGGGCCGTCGCCCACCTGGACGCCGGCCTGCCGCTCTGAATTCCGGAATTGATTTCGCATTTCCGCGTCCACCTCGGAGGGAAACCGTGTGGGTGGCGATGCGAGCGTGGGGGACGCCCCGTCTGGAGCAGTCGAGACACGCGGTCCGACGGAGTGATGAAGCTAAATGATCACTGTTTACACTCGGGTGGGTTACCGGGCCGTTCCATAGTGGGCGGACGCTACCAGCGGTGATCATCGGAATCGGTCATGATGATCTTCAGGGGGAAAAGCAAGATTTCGCGGTTAATCCAATGCGGGCCAGTTCGCACCATTCAGATCCGGCACGTAAGGGTGTTAAACCTTCCGAACCGGTGATCGGGTGGCTTATCTCCGACACGGGGGGTATCGATTTACCCCGTCAGGTCTCGACGCCAGGAGGTAAGGAATGAAAGCCAAGTTCGGGCGATCCATCGCCCTGGTAGCCGCCGGCAGTCTGCTGGCGGTCGCGACGGCGGGGATCGCGTCGGCGAGCCCGGAAGGGGGCAAGGGTTCCTCCAGCACCCAGGCCCTCGCCGCGCAGGTGCTCCAGATGCGTGACGACCTCACCAAGGTGGCTTACGCGGGCGACGTCGGCGCCACGCGGGCGGACCTGGGCCGGCTGAGCCCGGTCCTCGCGGACATCGCGGCCGGCAAGCGCTACACGGTCCAGACCGAGACGGGGCAGCTCGCGGGCCTCGCCAAGGGCCGCGCCGACGAGTCCACCAGGCTCCTGGCCGACCCGACGGCGAAGGCGCGCCAGCTCCCCCCGTTGCCGCTGCCGATCCCCTCGCTGCCGGACCTGCCCGGACCGCTGAAGATCGTCAGCGACCTGGTCAAGGCCCTGCTGGCGGCCGTCACCGGGATCTTGGGCGGACTGCTCGGCGGCCTGCCGGTGCCGCCGCTGCCGTTGCCACCGCTGCCGGTACCGGGTTCGTAGCCACCGCAGGAAACAGGGGGGCCCGGAGCCCGGCCGCGGACATTCCTCCGCGCCGGGCTCCGGGTCGTTTCCACCGCCGCGGCTCGCTCGCTGTGGTTGCCCGCCGCGCCCCGCCCGCTCGCCGCCTGCGCGGAACCCCCGCCGCCGGTGCCGCGAATGACTCATTCGGGGCGTGCGACGTCGCCAATGAGTCATTCGCGACGTTCGCCCGCCCGCCGCTGAGCTCGGTGCGGTTGTTCGCCGCGCCCCGCCTGCCCGCCGCTCGCGCGGAACCCTCGCCGCCGGTGCTGCGAATGACTCATTCGGGGCGTGCGGTGTCCCCAATGGCTCATTCGCGACGTTCGCCCGTTCGCCGCTGAGCTCGCTGTGGTTGCCCGCCGCGCCCGGCCCGCTCGCCGCCTGCGCGGAACCCTCGCCGCCGGTGCTGCGAATGACTCATTCGGGGCGTGCGGTGTCCCCAATGGCTCATTCGCGACGCCCGCCCGTTCGCCGCTGAGCTCGATGCGGTTGTTCGCCGCGCCCAGCCCGCCCACCGCTCGCGCGAAACCCTCGCCGCCGGTGCTGCGAATGACTCATTCGGGGCGTGCGGTGTCCCCAATGACTCATTCGCGACGCCCGCCCGTTCGCCGCTGAGCTCGGTGCGGTCGCCCCGCCGCGCCCAGCCGGCCCGCCGCCCGCGCGAAACCCTCGCCGCCGGCGGCCCCGCGTCAGTGCACTTTGGACAGTCCCTGCCGCAGCGCGCCGGCCGTCTCCGCGAGCGCCTCCCGGAACCGCGTGCCCACCCCGGTGAAGTTGATGAACCCGTGGATCAGGTCCTCGTGCCGCCGCAACGCCACCTCGACCCCGGCCTCGCGCAGCTTCTCCGCGTACGCCTCACCCTCGTCGCGCAGCGGATCGAACCCCGCCGTCACCACGAGAGCCGGCGGCAGGCCGCTCAAATCCTCCGCGCGCAGCGGCGACAACCGCGGGTCCGTCAAATCCGTGCCCGATGGCACGTAATGCCCCTCGAACCACTTCATGTGCACGTCGGTCAGGAACAGGTCCTCGGCGAACAAGTCCTGCGAGCGGTACCGCTGCGCGAAGTCCGTCGCCGGGTAGATCAGCAGCTGGAACGCCGGGACCGGGCCGCCGCGGCGCACCGCCTGCTGGGCCGTCACCGCCGCGAGGTTGCCGCCCGCGCTGTCGCCGCCCACCGCGACGCGGGCCGGGTCCGCGCCCAGGTCGCTCGCCTTCGCCACCGCGTACTCGAACGCCGCCAGCGCGTCCTCCGTCGCCGCCGGGAACGGGAACTCCGGGGCCAGGCGGTACTCGATCGACAGCACCCTGACCCCGGCGTGCTTGGCCAGGAAGCGGACGGCGTTGTCGTGGCTCGAGCGGGTGCCGATCACCCAGCCGCCGCCGTGGAAGAACACCAGCAGCGGTGACTTCTCGGGCAGCCCGACCGGCGTGTACAACGTCGCCGGCAGTCCGCCCATGCCCCCACCGCCACCCTCAACGGAGGAGCTGCGCTCCGCTGATCGATTCGTATCTGGCGTCGGCACGGCGATCTCACGCACCGAGACCGGCTCGATCGGCTTGCCGCTGACCAGGTGCCGGCCCGCGTCCAGCAGGGCCCGCGACTGCTCGACCGACCCGCGCACCAGCTCGGCCCTGGCGATCTTCTGGAGCCGGAGGAGGAGCCGGGCGTCGAGCGCGAGCTCCTGGCCGTCGATGCGGACGGGCCGGCCCGCGACCGCCCGCCGCACCGGTGCGGGCAGCCAGAACGCGAGCTGGGACGCGGCCGCCTGGGCGCGGACCGGGAGCGGGATCGCCATGGTTCCTCCATCAGCGTCGGGGCTGGAGGTGACGTTACTTGCCAGTAGGTAGCCGGTCCAGTTGTGACCAGCACCTCGGTCCCAGAGTCTGGTCCTCCAGTTAACTGGAGGGGTTAGCCTGGAAAACGTGACTTCAGCCAGGACGATCAACGTGCTCGGGATCGGCGGCTCTCTGCGTGAGGGCTCGCAGTCCGAACGTGCGCTGCAGATCGCGCTCGACGGCGCGGCGGAGGCGGGCGTCCGGACCCGGCTGCTCACCGGCCCGGAACTGGTGCTGCCGTTCTACGACGCCGGCGTCCCCGAACGCGACGAGCGCGCCACCCGGCTGGTGGAAGCCATTCGGGAGGCCGACGGCCTCATCGTCGTCTCGCCGGGCTACCACGGCGCGCTGTCCGGCCTGGTCAAGAACGCCCTGGACTACGTCGAGGACCTGCGTGAGGACCGCCGCCCCTACCTGGACGGCCGCGCGGTCGGCCTCGCCGCCGTCGCCTACGGCTGGCAGGCCGCGGTGACCACGCTCGAGCAGCTCCGCACGATCACGCACGCCCTGCGCGGCTGGGCCACCCCGCTGGGCGGCTCGATCAACTCGGCCGAGACCAAGTTCGACGAGGCCGGCGGCGCGTCGGACGAGAAGAGCGTCCGCACCCTTCGCCTGATCGGGCGGCAGGTCGCCGAGTTCGCCGTGACGCGTACCGCATGACGTTTCGCCCGGTGGCGGCCGGGTAATAAAACGACGTGATGCCTGCCATGTGGGGGCACCGTTCCGCGGATGCGGGATGTTGTGCCCAGTGAGACGCTCGCTGAGGAGCGTCCGCGACAGAAGGCAGGCTGAGCATGGGTCAGGCGATCTACACCGCGGTGGCGACGGCGCGCGGCGACGGCCGCAACGGCGAAGTGACGTCGTCGGACGGCGTCATCGACGAGTCGCTGGCCATCCCGAAGGAGATGGGCGGCCCCGGCGGGGACAAGACCAACCCCGAGCAGCTCTTCGCCGCCGGCTACTCGGCCTGCTTCCACAGCGCCCTGCAGCTGGTCGCGCGCCAGGCCAAGGTCCCGCTGACCGGCTCGACCGTGACCGCGGAGGTCAGCGTGCTCAAGCAGGAGGTCGGGTTCGGCCTCGGCGTCGCGCTGAACGTCTCGCTGCCGGGTCTCGACCAGGCCCAGGCCGACCAGCTGGTCGAGCAGGCGCACCAGGTGTGCCCGTACTCGAACGCGACCCGCGGCAACATCGAGGTCGCGCTCTCCGCCACCGTCTGACCACTCAAGCCCGCACGAGTCCGAGGAAGGGATAACCAGAGATGAGCAAGTCTCCGATCAAGAGCCCGCTTTCCGAGGCCGACAAGGAGATCACCGGCAACGCCCTGCAGGCGACGCTGGTCGACCTGGTCGACCTGTCCCTCATCGCCAAGCAGGCGCACTGGAACGTCGTCGGGTCGAACTTCCGCAGTGCGCACCTGCAGCTCGACGAGCTCGTGAACACCGCGCGCCAGTACGTCGACGAGGTCGCCGAGCGCGCCAACGCCATCGGCATCTCGCCGAACGGCAAGGCGAAGACCGTCGTCGAGAGCTCGGGCGTGCCCGAGTACCCGGACAACTGGCAGTCGGTCGAGTCCACGGTCGCCGCGATCGTCGACATCCTCGCGGCGCTGATCGAGCGGCTGCGCCAGCGCATCGACGAGACCGACAAGAGCGACCTCGTCACGCAGGACCTGCTGATCGAGATCACCCGGGCGCTGGAAGAGGCGCACTGGATGTGGCAGGCCCAGCAGGCCTGATTTTCCGCCACGAAAGGGCCGTTCCGGACGGAGCGGCCCTTTTTCGTCGGTGCGGGCCAGTACGTTCGGTGGCATGGTCTTGCATCAGGGGAACGCCGATCGCCCGGACCGCGCGGGCGGGACGAATCCGTTCTACGCCGGGACGAACCCGGCACTGGCGGCGGGTTTCGTCATGCCGCACGACAAGCTGCGCGAAGACCCGCTGCCGCCGGACACCGCGCTGCAGCTGGTGCGCGACGAGCTGATGCTGGACGGCAACGCGCGGCTCAACCTCGCCACGTTCGTCACGACGTGGATGGAGCCGCAGGCGCGCGAGCTGATGGCCGAGTGCGTCGACAAGAACATGATCGACAAGGACGAGTACCCGCAGACGGCCGAGCTCGAGCGGCGCTGCGTGAACATCCTCGCCGACCTGTGGCACGCGCCGGATCCCGCGGTCGTCATGGGCTGCTCGACGACCGGTTCGTCGGAGGCCTGCATGCTCGCCGGGATGGCGCTGAAGCGGCGCTGGGCCCGCCTCGGCCGGAGCGGGAAGCCGAACCTGGTGATGGGGGCGAACGTCCAGGTCTGCTGGGAAAAGTTCTGTGAGTACTGGGAAGTCGAGCCACGACTGGTCCCGATGGAGGGCGACCGGTACCACCTGACGGCCGACGAGGCGGTGGCGCGCTGTGACGAGAACACGATCGGCGTGGTCGCCATCCTCGGCTCGACGTTCGACGGCAGCTACGAGCCGGTCGCGGAGATCGCGGCGGCGCTGGACGCCCTTGCCGACCGCACGGGCTGGGACATCCCGGTGCACGTCGACGGCGCCTCGGGCGCGATGATCGCCCCGTTCCTCGACCCGGACCTGGAGTGGGACTTCCGCCTGCCGCGCGTGGCGTCGATCAACACGTCGGGCCACAAGTACGGCCTGGTGTACCCGGGCGTCGGCTGGGTGCTCTGGCGCGACAAGGCCGCGCTGCCGTCCGAGCTGGTGTTCAACGTGAACTACCTCGGTGGCGACATGCCGACGTTCGCGCTGAACTTCTCCCGCCCGGGCGCCGAGGTCGCGGCCCAGTACTACACGTTCGTCCGGCTGGGTCGCTCCGGCTTCCAGGCGGTCCAGCAGGCTTCCCGTGACGTCGCCCTGCACCTGTCTTCGGGGATCGAGTCACTGGGCCCGTTTTCGCTGCTGACGCGCGGCGACCAGCTGCCGGTGTTCGCATTCACGACCCGCCCGGACACGGGGTTCGACGTCTTCGACGTGTCCCGAAGGCTGCGCGAGCGCGGCTGGCTGGTGCCGGCGTATACGTTCCCGGAGAACCGCACGGACCTGGCGGTGCTGCGGATCGTGGTCCGCAACGGCTTCACGCACGACCTGGCGGACCTGCTGCTGGCGGACCTGAAGCGGGTGTTGCCGGAGCTGGAGGAGCTGGGCGGCCGCCCGAAGGACCCGGCGAAGGCGACCGCCTTCCACCACTAGTGCCAGGACTTGGCGCGGGCGTATTGCACAGGCCACCGCACGTCCGCGCCGAGTGTGTTCGCCGCGCGCAGTGGCCAGTGCGGGTCGCGCAGCAGGGCTCGGGCGAGGAACACCGCGTCCGCCTGGTCGCCGGCGATGATCTGCTCCGCCTGGTGTGGGTCGGTGATCATGCCGACCGCGCCGGTCGGCAGGCCGGCGTCGGTGCGGATGCGCTCGGCGAACGGCACCTGGTAGCCCGGGCCGACCGGGATGTCCGGGTGCGGGGTGTTGCCGCCGCTCGACGCGTCGATGAAGTCGACGCCGCGTTCGGCGAGCAGCTTCGCGAGGCGGACGGAGTCGTCGACGGTCCAGCCGCCCTCGGTCCAGTCCGTCGCCGAAAGGCGGGCGAACAGCGGGACGTCCGTGGTCGCGCGCACCGCGTCCGCGATCTCCAGCGCGAGCCGGGTGCGGCCGTCGAAGTCGCCGCCGTAGCGGTCGGTGCGGGTGTTCGACAGCGGCGACAGGAACTGGTGCACCAGATACCCGTGCGCGAAGTGCAGCTCGATGAGGTCGAAGCCGGCGTCGACGGCTCGCCGGGCCGCCTGCGCGAAGGCTTCCGGCAGCGCAGCGACCTCGTCGGTGCTCAGCGGCCGCGCCGGAGCGTAACCCCCGAAGGGCTGAGCGTCCGCTCCGACGCTCTGCCAGCCGCCCTCTTCGGGCGGGACGCTGCCCTGCCCTTCCCACGGCCGCCGGGTCGAGCCCTTGCGGCCGGCGTGGGCGAGCTGGATGCCGATGGCGGTGTCCTGGCCGTGGACGAAGCCCACGATCCGGCGCCACGCCTCGGTATGCGCGCCGGTCCAGATCCCGGTGTCCTGCGGGCTGATCCGGCCTTCGGGCGTCACCGCGGTCGCCTCGGTCAGAACCAGCCCCGCGCCGCCGGCGGCGAACTGGCCGAGGTGCACGAGGTGCCAGTCGCCGGGCAGGCCGTCGGTGGCGGAGTACTGGCACATCGGCGACACCCAAGCGCGGTTGGGCAGCGTCAGTCCCCGGACGGTGATCGGGCTGAAGAGTCGGCTCACCTCAAGAGCAACGACACGTGCCAGGCGTCTCTTCCCGTCGCCACGGCGTCTACCGGCGGGTAACGTCGACCACATGGGTGTCGCTGCTGACGAACGCCGGGCCTTGAGCGCCCTCTTCGATGAACTCGGGCCCGACGCGCCGACCTTGTGCGACGGCTGGACCACGCGGGACCTCGCCGCGCACCTCGTCGTGCGGGAGCACCGGCCCGATGCCGCTCCCGGGATCGTCGTGCCCGCGCTCGCCGGGTACACGCAGAAGGTCCAGGACCGCTACGCCGCCAAGCCGTGGGCGAACCTGGTCGAGCAGGTGCGGCGGGGGCCGTCGAAGTTCTGGCCCACCGCGATCGGCCCGCTCGACGAGCTCACCAACACCGCCGAATTCCTCGTCCACCACGAGGACGTCCGGCGCGCGCAGGACGGCTGGGCGCCGCGGCCCGCGGACCCCACCCGGGACGCCGCCGCCTGGAAGTCGGCGAAGCAGGCCGCCAAGCTGAACCTCCGCAAGTCACCCGTCGGCGTGACGCTGCGCACGAAGGACGGCCGCGAAGCCGCCGTCAAGACCGGGCCCGATCCGGTGACCGTCGTCGGGGAGCCGGTCGACCTGCTGCTGTTCGTCTTCGGCCGCGACGCCGTTCACCTGGTCTTCGAGGGTGACGCGGCCGCCGTCACCAAGCTTCAGGCGGTGAACCGGGGGCTTTAAGCTGCCACTCATGCCGATGATCAGCGTTGCCATGTTCCCCGGTCGCACGCCGGCCCAGAAGAGCGCCTTGGTCCGCGAGCTGACCGACGCCTTCGTCCGCACCTGCGGCGGCAAGCCCGAGGGTGTCCAGGTGACGCTGGTCGAGATCGGCGCCGACCACTGGGCTTCCGGCGGCGTCCTGTACTCCGAACGCTGACCTCGCCGGGAGACCGGACCGGCCTCCCGGCGAGGACGTCAGCGCAGGCCGAGGGCCCGCAGCGCGAAGTGGACCTCGATCGCGGTCTGCTTGATCGTCTCCGCGATCACCAGCGAGCCGTGGCCCGCGTCGTAGCGGTAGAACTCGTGGTGCAGCTCGCGGCCGCCGAGGCGGTCGAGGTAGTTCTCGATCTGGCGGATCGGGCAGCGCGGGTCGTTGTCGCCGGCCAGCACGAGCACCGGCGCCGTCACGGCGTCGACGTACGTGATCGGCGAGCACTCGCGGTACACCGCGGGCACGTCCTCCGGCGAACCGCCGAAGAGCGCCCGGTCGAACGAGCGCAGCTGCTCCATCTCGTCCTCGTACGCGGCGACGTAGTCCGCCACCGGCACCCCGGCGACGCCCGCCGCCCACCGCGTCGGCTGCGTGCCGAGCGCGAGCAGGGACAGGTAGCCGCCCCACGAAGCGCCGTTCACGACGCACTTCGCCGGGTCGCTGAGTCCGGTTTGGACGGCCCAGTCGTGGACCGCGGCGACGTCCTCGAGCTCGGTCAGCCCAGGGCGGCCTTCGATGGCGTCGCGCCAGGCCGAGCCGTAGCCGGTCGAGCCGCGGTAGTTGACCTCGACCACGGCGAACCCGGCGTCGAGCCAGGTCGCGCGGTAGGCGGAGAAGCGGTCCTCGTCCGCCGCGTGCGGGCCGCCGTGCAGGGAGAACACCGTGGGCAGCGGCCCGTCCGGCGCGCCCGAAGGCCGGGAGACGAGCGCGTGGATCCGCCCGCCGACGCCTTCGACGAACGCGTCGGTCACCGGCTCCGAGCCCGGCGCCCGCTCACCCGGCGGTTCCAGGAGGATCGCGTCGGTGCCGTCGGTGGTCCGGGCCCGGACCGCGGTCGGCTCGGCGGCACTGGACCACGAGTACTCGACCGTGCCGTCCGGGCGGACGCCCGCGCCGCCGATCCGGCCGGCCGGAGTGTCCACTGAGGACAATTCGGCCGTGTCGAGGTCGTAGCGGTACAACGAACTGCGGCCCTCGTGGAAGTGGACGACGAGCAGGGCGCGTGCGTCCGGGTACCAGCCCGCGACGACCTCGCCGGGCAGGTCCAGTTCGATCTCCGTCTCGGTGTCGGCCCGGACGTCCCAGACGAGCAGCTCCTCGCGGCCGCGGCGCTCGTGCAGCACCAGCAGCCGCTGGTCGCCGGGCAGTGGCGAGAATTCGAGGGCGGAGAGGCCCTTGCCTTCGCCGTCCCACTTCTCCGCGACGGCCTCGAACCCGTCGGTCGCGAGCACCCGCAGCGCGGGGTGGCGCGAGTCGCCGTGCTCGGAGTGCGAGATCGCGATCAGGCTCTCGTCGCGGGAAAGGGAGGCGATGCCGGCGTCGTCCGGGTGGCTGTAGAACCGGCGCGTCTCGCCGCCGATCCGGGCGAACAGCTCGCTGCCGTCGTCGGTCGAGACGCCGACCGCGACGAGCCGGGTGCCGATCTCGAGGCCGGCCGGATAGCCGTCGTGGACGTCCGGGACGGCCTTCTCCGGCTTGCTGCCCTCGGTCGCCGCGAACGGCTCGCGGACCCAGGAGCCGAACTCGTCGCCGTCGGTGTCGTCGAACCACCAGATCCACTCGCCGTCCGGGGACGGCGTCGAGTGCAGGGTGCCGTTGGGCCGGTCGGTGACGCGGCGGTGCTCGTCCGTCGCGCGGTTCCAGGCGTAGACCTCCCAGACGCCGCTGGCGTTGGAGACGTAGACGCATGCGTCGGGGGCGTCGCGGGCCCACTCGGGCACGGAGATGCGCGGGGCGTGGAAGCGGGCCCGCCAGCGGGCTTCGGCTTCGGCGTCGTCGAACAGCCGGTCCGGGACCACCGCGGGCGGATATTGGTTGGCTGACTGCGTGCTCACCCCTCGATCCTGCCACCTTCTGGCCGTACTGTGTGCGAGGTGCTGGAGGGTTACGCGCCGGGCTACGGGCGAGACGCGGTGTCGATGATGGCGGCGCGCACGGCGGCGGAGCGCGCGACGTTCGCCCAGCCCCTGTTCCGGCCGGGCATGTGGGTGGTCGACCTGGGCTGCGGTCCCGGCTCGATCACCCTGGGCCTGGCCGCGGAGTCCCGGGTGACCGGCGTCGACCGCGACGCGGGCCAGGTGGTGCTCGCCCGGGAGGCGGCCCGCCGGGCCGGAAGGTCCACAGTGGACTTCGTGGTCGGGTCGGCGTACGACCTGCCGTTCGCTTCCGGCAGCGTGGACGTGGCGTTCTCGCACGCGCTGTTCGAGCACCTCGCCGCTCCGGCGGACGCGCTGGCCGAGTTGCGCCGGGTACTCCGCCCCGGCGGCAGGCTGGCGTTGTCCACATCGGACTGGAGCAAGGCACGCCTGCGGCCGAAGACGGCGAACGTCGACGCCGCGCTGAGAGGCCACTACCTCCTGCGCCGCCGCGCGGGCGGCAACCCGTTCGCGGGCCGCCACATCGCGGAGGAGTGCGTCCGGGCGGGGTTCACGGAGGTGGCTTCGCGGGCGAAGTACCGCGAGGACATGAGCTATCGCGACCTGGCGAAGTACGTGGAGTCGCGGCTGGACGCGGCGATCGCGGACCCGGCGTACGCGCGCGACCGCGACCAGCTGGCCAGCGCGGCCCGTTCGGCGTGGATGTGGACGCGCGGCGGTGACGGGGATTTCAGCCAATGCTGGGTCGAGGTGACGGCCACGCGAAAGTGAACGAGAACGCGCGGCCGCGCAGGGGGTCCAGGGCGGCGAAGCCCCCTGGCGGGGGTCTGGGGGTTCGACCCCCAGAAAATACCGAGGGGGCCGCGTAGGTTCGCGCAATTCGCGAACACGCGGCCCCCAAGGACCATCTCGTCGGGGTGGCGGGATTTGAACCCACGACCTCCTCGACCCGAACGAGGCACGCTACCAAGCTGCGCCACACCCCGAGGTACTGCTTAACGGGTCGTGGAGAAGTCTAGCGGACGCTGTCGCGGGCTTTACGGGGGGCCGACTTATGCGGCTCGGACGACCCCGATCCGCGCGGGACCAGCGTCAACAGGCTCGCCTCCGGCGGGCAGGCGAACCGGGCCGGCGCCCACGGCGACGTCCCCAAGCCGGCCGAGACGTGCAGCCACATGTGCGCCCCCCACCGGGAGGCGCCGCGGGCCCGGCTGCGATCCAGGTCACAGTTGGTGACGATCGCGCCGTAACCCGGCAGCCGGAGCTGGCCGCCGTGGGTGTGGCCGGCCAGGACGAGGTCGTAACCGTCCGTGGCGAACGTGTCGAGCACCCGCGGCTCCGGCGAGTGCGTCACGCCCAGGCGGACGGCCGCGCCGCTGTCGGCCGGGCCCGCGATGTCGGCGTAGCGGTCGCGGCGCAGGTGCGGGTCGTCGACGCCGGCCGCGAACACCCGCTGCCCGCCGACGTCGATCGTGCGGCGGACGTGCGTGAGGTCGGTCCAGCCGTGCTCGACGAACGCCGCGCGCAGGTCGCGCCACGGCAGCTGGACGCCGTGGATGCGCTTCTTCTTGCCCTGCGGCATCAGGTAGCGGGCCGGGTTCTTCGGCTTGGGCGCGTAGTAGTCGTTGCTGCCGAAGACGAACACACCCGGCCGGTCGAGCAGCGGGCCCAGCGCGCGCAGCACCGCCGGGACGGCCGTCCGGTGCGACAGGTTGTCGCCGGTGTTGACGACCAGGTCCGGGTTCAGCTCGTCGAGCGCGGCGACCCAGCGCTGCTTGCTGTGGTGACCGGGCAGCATGTGCAGGTCCGAGACGTGCAGGATGGTGAACGGCCGCGAGCCGGGCGCCAGCACCGGCAGTTCGGCGGTGCGGAGGGTCCAGCGGCGCCGTTCGATCCCGACGGCGTAACCGAGGGTCGCGGCGCCGAGCGCCACCGTCCCCGCGGCGAGGCGCGCCACCGTCGCCCCCGACGTGCGTGTGTTACTGAGCGTGCTCACAAACTCCAGGATACGTGCTCAACAGTTGGATGACTTCGCCGCCGTTACGGGGAACCTGGCGCTTAGCATTTGCGTCGGCCCGAAGACGGGAAACAGGCCGGGGGGCTTGGGGAGAACGATGGAGCAGTTCGGGCCGTACCGGATCGAAGGCCTGCTCGGCCGCGGCGGCATGGGCGAGGTCCACCGCGCGTACGACACCGCGCACGACCGCGTCGTCGCGCTGAAGCTGTTGTCCGAGCCCTTCGTCACCGACGAAGCCTTCCGCGCGCGGTTCCGGCGCGAGTCGCAGATCGTCGCGCGGCTGCGGGAGCCGCACGTGATCCCGATCCACGCGTACGGCGAGATCGACGGCCGCCTGTACCTCGACATGCGGCTCGTCGAAGGCCGTGACCTGAAGGAAGTGCTGGCCGATGGGCCGCTCGACCCCGCGCGGGCCGCCGGGATCGTGACGCAGGTCGCGGGGGCGCTCGACGCCGCTCACGTGGACGGCCTCGTGCACCGCGACGTCAAGCCGTCGAACGTGCTCGTGACGAGCGCGGACTTCGTGTACCTGGTGGACTTCGGCATCGCCCGGTCGATGACGGCGGAAGGGACGTCGATCACCGGCACCGGCAACGTGATCGGCACCCTCGACTACATGGCGCCGGAACGCTTCGGCGACGCGCCGATCACCGGTCTCGTCGACGTCTACGCGCTGGCGTGCGTGTTCTTCGAGTGCCTCACCGGCCACCGCCCGTTCCCGGCGGAGGGCGCGGCCGCGCAGATGGGCGCGCACCTGACCGCGCCGCCGCCGGTGCTTTCGCGGGCGCGGCCGGGGCTCCCGCCGGCCCTCGACGCCGTGCTGGCGCGCGGCATGGCGAAGAACCCGGCCGACCGGTACCCGACGGCGGGGGCGTTCGCCGACGCCGTCCGAACGGCCCTCACCGCACCGGCCCCGCCGATCCCGACGTGGCAGAAGACGTTGCCGGGCTTCGTGGCGCACGCCGCCCCGGCGCCGACGACCCCGCCACGGCCGATGCCGCTCCCGACCGCGCCGCACCCGGGCCCGGGCCCGTTCACCGGGCCTCCGCGGGTGACCGGGCCGGCCGCGAAGCTCCCGAAGCCGCAGCGGAACCGGTGGATCGCGCTGTGCGCGGTGCTGGCGGGCGTCGTCGTGGTGGCGCTGGTGATCACGTACGTCGTCACGCGGGACCGGACGACCCAGACGGGCGGTCCCGGCCCGACGGATCCCCCGACCACCGGCGAAACGTCGGCACCGCCGTCGGAAACCTCGACCGGGCAATCGTCCACTTCGGAATCCCCGAAGTCTTCGGAAGCGAAGCCGGCGCACGACGACCGCCTGGCCGCCGCGGTGCCGCCGATCTACCGGACGTGCACCGACGCGGCGGCGCCCGCCGGAGCGGTGGCGGCGGTCGAATGCGGCGGTTCGACGGTCGGCGACGTCCGGATCGGCAACGTCTGGTTCGCGGAGCCGACCGGTGCGCGCTTCCTCCGCTTCGCCGACGCCGCGGCGATGGACGCGTTCTTTCAGAACATCGTGAAGACCCAAGGTCTCACCCGCAACGACGCCCAAGGCGCGTGCCGCCCGGAGAAGTACCCCAAGATCTGGGGCACGTACTACCGGGCGGAGGTCCCCAACCCGGTCCCGGGCGAGTACCTGACCTGCTTCCTGGGCGACCCGGCCCAGTTGGTGTGGACGGAGAAGAAGAACCTCGTGGCGGGCATCCTGCTGTCCACGAAGGTCACCACGAACGACGACCTCGACAAGCTCTACCAGTGGTGGAACACGGAAATCCTGTCGGAGATGCCGCAGAGCTGAAAGCCGGAGGGCCCCGCGACGTCCGCGGGGCCTTCCGGCTTTCAGCGGGCGCCGCCGCCCATGTACTTCGGATCCGGTTGGGGCAGGTCCATCGTCGGCTGCCCCTCCATGATGTTCTTCATCGCGCCGAACCACGTCCGGGCCGGTGACCGGCCACCGAAGATGGTGCCGGTCGGGCACACGCGGACGTTGCCCGGGCCGGCGTCGCAGATACCGCCCTGGCCGCCGCCGAACTTGAACGTCATCGCCGCGCCCGCCAGCTGCGGGGTGCCGCCGACGAACGTCGCCGAGACGTTGCCCTGGGTGGTGCCCGTCTTGCCGATCATCGGGCGGTTCCAGCCGACGCCGCTGGCCGCCTGGAACGACGTGCCGCCCGGCTGGTCGTCCTTGCTCATGCCCACCGCGAGCGTGTTCGCCAGTGGCTCGGGCACGGCCTGCTCGCACGGCGCTTCCTTGATCGGCACCGGTTTCCCGTTGCGGTCGGTGACCGCGCTGATCGGCGTCGGCGGGCACCAGACGCCGCCGGAGAGGATCGTCGCCGCCACGTTGCCGAGCTCCAGGCCGCTCAGCGGGCTGAAGCCCAGCGTGAACGCGCCGAAGCCGGGGTTGGCCCCGCGCGGGCCGTAGTACTCGGCCTGGCTCAGCCGCTTCGCTTCCGATTCGGCCTTCGGGTCGACGGTGCCGCCGCCGATGTTGCTCGCCATCGTGTCGCGCATGCCCAGCCGCCTGGCCATGTCGATGCCGGGGGCCGTGCTGCCGAGCCGGTCTTCGAGCTCGACGAACGTGGTGTTCGGCGACGTCGCCAGCGCGGTCTGGATCGTCGCGCCCTCGGCGATGCGGCTGTAGTCACCGGCGTTGCCGACGCAGTACCAGTTCGAATTGGCCGGCGGGCCGGTCTTCGGACAGGTCTTCGCGCCACCGGTGAACACGTGCGAGATGTAGTTTTCGGGCACCTGCACCGGTGTGAAGATGCCGGCGACGCCCTTCTCCAGCGCCGCCGCCGTGGTGAAGATCTTGTACGTCGACCCCGCACCACCGGTGTTGTAGACACCCGCGGGCAGCGCATACGTCGTCTGCCCGGCGTCCTGGTTCTGCCCGTAGTCGCGGTTCGCCGCCAGCGCCACCACTTCGTGCCGGTCCTTGCCCGGTTTGATCAGCGACAGCGTGTTCGCGATGTACGGCTGGGTCTTCTTGACCTGCGCCTCCGCCGAGACCTTCGCCTCGTGGTTGGCGCGCTCGTCCAGCGTGCTCTTGATCGTGTAGCCGCCGGAGTAGAGCTGGTCCTTCGTCATCCCGCCGGCCTTGAGGAGGTAGTCCTCGACGTACTGGCAGAAGAACCCGGCCTCCGGGCCGGCGCCGATGCAGTTGGCCGGCGGCTTCTTCGGGCCGTCCGCGACCACGCCCAGCGGCTCACCCTTGAAGCGGTCCGCGTCGGCCTTCGCCAGCTTCTTGTTGTCGACCATCCGGTCGAGCACCAGGTTGCGGCGCGCGGTGGCCTTGTCCGGGTGGTTCCACGGGTCGTTGTTGATCGGGTTGTTCACCAGGCCGGCCAGCAGTGCGGCCTGCGGCACGGTGAGCTTCTCCGGCGTCGTGTCGAAGTACGCGTGCGCCGCCGCGCCGATCCCGAAGATCTGCCGGGAGAATTCGACGATGTTGAGGTAGTTGGCCAGGATCTGCTGCTTGCTCAGCTTCGTCTCGAGGTTGATCGCGATCCGCGCTTCCTTGAGCTTGCGCGAGATCGACTGCTCCTGGGCCTTCTTCTGGCCGATCGGGTCGTTCCGGTAGACGACGTTGATCAGGTAGTTCTTGGTGAGCTGCTGGGTCAGCGTCGAGGCGCCCTGGGTGTCGGCGCCGGTGCTGTTGCTGACGGCCGCGCGCAGCGTGCCCTGCCAGTCGACCCCGTGGTGCTCGTAGAACCGCTTGTCCTCGACCGAAACCAGGGCCCACTTCATGGCCTCGTTGATCTGGTTCTCGGTGATCGGCAGCCGGTACTGGCTATAGAGGGTCGCGATGGGCTTGCCGGTGCTGTCGGTGACCGTCGTCACCAGCGGCGGCGGGATGTCCGCGAGGTCGGAGGAAGTCTTCTCCACCGTCTCGCTCGCCTGGTTCGACATGACGCCGGCCGCCCCCACGACGGGGAAGAGCATGCCGGCGACGAGCACCCCCGCGAGCAGACAGAGGCCGATGAGCTTGAACAAACCATCCGCTTTTCGCACGAGGGCCAGGCTACCCGGAACGGATCAGGCGCCGGTGACGCCGTGTCTCCGAAGGTGTGAAATCAGTGACAAAACAGCCCCCCTTCGGTGACAACTGGTAACGGAAGGCATTCTGGGTCTCGACGGGGGGAACCGACGGCCCCTACAGTCCGTCAACGTCTCACGAAGACAAGCCGTCGGATGGATCAACGCGGGTGGGAGCTCGCCTGGTCCGAACGGCGGCACCGGCACCGGGGAGGTGCCCGGGTAACCGACGTGAGCTGAGGGAGACACGCTCGCGGGGGCAAGGGAGCGCAGTGCCTTTCCCCGCTGGTGCGTCGATCACCAGGGTAGGGAGCTGGGGGTATGGAAACCAACCAGTCGAGCTGGCGAATCAACGCGTCCTGCCGGGACGCCGATCCGGACGGCCTGTTCGTCCGGGGTGCGGAGCAGAACCGGGCGAAAGCCGTCTGCATGGGCTGCCCGGTCCGCACGGAATGCCTCGCCGAAGCGCTCGACGGCCGGATCAACTTCGGCGTCTGGGGTGGCATGACCGAACGGGAACGGCGGGCCCTGCTGCGCCGCCGTCCCGACGTGGAGAGCTGGGCCGACCTGCTCGAAGCGGCCAAGCGGGACGCGGAGGAACGCGTCTCGGTCGGCTGAGCCGGGCTGCGGGTGGCGCGGTCCTGCTGCCGCGCCGCCCGTACCGCTCAGCCCGCGAGCTTCACGCCGATGTCGCGCAGGCCGTCGAGGTCGTGGACGTCGCCGGCCAGGGCCGGCACCTTCGCCAGCGCCACCTCCGGGTGCGCCCGGGTGAACCGGGCCAGCAGCCGCTCCTCGCGGGCCGCCAGCCCGACCCGGTCGGCGTGCAGCCGCAGCACCGCCTCGGCCAAGGGGGCGTTCTGCAGCGACTCGGCCGCGGCCAGTGCCTCCGTGCCGGACAGCTTCGCGAGCACCGGGTGCGTCCGGTTCGCGATCAGCCCGGCCAGCGGCATCGACTCCGAGGACAGCCGCTCCACGAAGTAGGACGCCTCGCGCAGCGCGTCCGGCTCCGGCGCGGCGACGACGAGGAACGACGTCCCGGACGAACGCAGCAGCTCCGCCGTCTTGCGGGCGCGCTCGCGGAAGCCGCCGAACATGCTGTCGAAGGCCTGCATGAACGCCGACGCGTCGGTGAGCAGCTGGCCGCCGATGATCGTCGACACGGCCTTGGCGAACATCGAGAACCCGGCGTTGACGACCTTGCGCAGACCCCAGCCGCCCGCCTTCGCCGGAGCGGTGAGCAGCCGGATCATCCGGCCGTCCAGCGCGCTCGAGAGCCGGGTCGGCGCGTCGAGGAAGTCCAGAGCCGACCGGCTCGGCGGGGTGTCGACGATGATCAGGTCCCACTCGCCGGTGGCCGCGAGCTGGCCCAGCTTCTCCATCGCCATGTACTCCTGCGTGCCGGAGAACGACGTGGAAATCGTCTGGTAGAAGGGGTTCTGGAGCAGCTGCTCGGCGCGTTCCGGGCCGGCGTGCACGCGCACCATGTCGTCGAAGGTGCGGCGCATGTCGAGCATCATCGCCCAGAGCTCGCCCTTCGGCTCGAACCCCCCGACCTGCACCCGCTTCGGGTGGTTGCCGAGTTCGCGCAGGCCGAGCGCCTGCGCCAGCCGCCGCGCGGGGTCGATCGTCAGCACCACGGTCTGGCGGCCGCGCTCGGCCGCGCGCAGGGCGAGCGCCGCGGCCGTGGTCGTCTTGCCGACGCCGCCGGAGCCGCAGCAGACGATCACGCGGCTTTCCGGGTCGTCGAGCAGCGCGTCGATGTCGATGGTGGTCACAACCGCACCCCCTGGTCGGTCAGGGCTTCGGCCAGGTCGTAGAGGGCCGCGACGTCGACGCCTTCGGTCAGGTCCGGCAGCTCCAGGGTCGGCAGGTCGGCCTCGGCGAGCTGCTCGCGCGCCCGCTGCTCGGCGGCCACCCGCACGGCGTGTTCGACAGTCTCTTCCACGAGCGCGTCCAAAGTGTCTTCCGGCAGCTTCAGGCCGGCCGAAGCGAGCCCGTCGCGGACGCGGG
Organism: Amycolatopsis sp. NPDC003731; assembly: GCF_053586895.1. NCBI lineage: Bacteria > Bacillati > Actinomycetota > Actinomycetes > Pseudonocardiales > Pseudonocardiaceae > Amycolatopsis > Amycolatopsis sp. NPDC003731. The sequence continues at coordinate 67,447 of NZ_JBSFNC010000005.1, forward strand.
AGGCGTCGACGCGCCCGTCGGCGGCGGCGGTCACCGACCGGGCGGGCAGCCGCGGCGGCCGGACCCGGTTGACCAGCACCGCGCCGGGGCGCAGGTCGGCGCCGTCCAGCTCGGCCACGGCCTCGACGGTCTCGCGGACCGGCATCTCCTCCAGCAGCGTGGCCAGGTGGACCGCGGTCTCGCCGGAGTGCAGCAGCCGCACCACGCCCTCGGCCTGGCCGCGGATCGGGCCGGTCTTCGCGAGGTCGGTCAGGGCCTTGGTGACGTCGAGGAATTTGACGACCCGGCCGGTCGGCGGCGAGTCGACGACGACGGCGTCGTAGGTGTGCCGCCCGTCGGACTCCGTGCGGCCGACGCACTCCTTGATCTTCCCGGTGAGCAGGACGTCCCGCAGGCCCGGGGCGAGGGTGGTGGCGAACTCGATCGCGCCCATCCGCCGCAGCGTCCGGCCGGCGAAGCCCAGGTTGTAGAACATTTCGAAGTATTCGAGCAGCGCGGCCTCGACGTCGATGTGCAGCGCGCGCAGCTCGCCGCCACCCGGGACGGACGCGATGCGCTGCTCGGCGTACGGCAACGGCTCGGTGTCGAAGAGCTGGGCGATGCCCTGCCGGCCCTCGACCTCGATGAGCAGCACCCGACGGCCTTCGCGGGCGAGCGCGAGGCCGAGCGCGGCGGCGAGCGTCGTCTTGCCCGTCCCGCCCTTGCCGGTGACGAAGTGCAGCCGGGCGCGGGCAAGCTCGTCGGTCCAGCCGGCATGGGAAATGGTCACTTCTGCACCCTAATTCAGCGCTCAACCGGCCAGCAGCATGACGCCGGCCGCAGCGGCGACGGCGGCGACGAGTGCCCAGCTCAGGAGGCCGGGCAGCACGGTCAGGGTGAGCACGCCCACGACCACCAGCAGGGTGAAGGTGATCACCCCGCCGAGCGCGACCTGGCCGGAGCTCTGCGTCCGGTCGCGCACCTTCGCCATCACGACGAGCACCAGCGGCAGCCCGACCGCCGCGAGCAGCGCCGTCGCGATCACCCGCCACGTCTCCACCCCGCCACGCTAGCGACGCGCGCCCCCGAGCGTCGCGAATGACTCATTCGGGACCTCCGAGGTCGCGAATGAGTCATTCGCGGCATCCGGGCCGGCGGCACGGAGCGTGAGATGGGCCACAGTCCGGCGCGTCGCGGGCGTTAATTCGGCGGTGGCCCGCGGTGCGGTTGCCCGCTTGGCTACGCTCCCGGCTATGAGCGCCACCAAGTGGGAGTACGCCACCGTCCCTCTGCTGATCCACGCGACGAAGCAGATCCTCGACCAGTGGGGCGAGGACGGCTGGGAGCTGGTCACCGTGCTGCCGAACCCGAGCGGCGAGCAGCACGTCGCCTACCTGAAGCGTCCGAAGGGCTGACCCGGTGAGCTGGAGCGAACGGCTGAAGGAGCTCGGCATCGAGCTGCCCGGCGTCGCGGCCCCGCTGGCCGCGTACGTGCCCGCCGTCCGGAGTGGGCAGCACGTCTACACCTCCGGCCAGCTGCCCTTCGTCGACGGCGTGCTCGCCGCGACCGGCAAGGTCGGCGCGGAGATCAGCCCCGAAGAGGCGAAGGGCCACGCCCGCACGTCGGCGCTCAACGCGCTCGCGGCCGTGCACGCACTGGTCGGCATTGACAACGTCGCGCGGATCGTCAAGGTTGTCGGCTTCGTGGCTTCCGCGGAGGGCTTCACCGGTCAGCCCGCGGTCGTCAACGGCGCGTCCGAACTGCTCGGCGAGGTCTTCGGCGACGCGGGCATCCACGCCCGCTCGGCCGTCGGCGTCGCGGAGCTGCCCATCGGCTCGCCGGTGGAGGTCGAACTGATCGTGGAGGTGCAGTGATGGACCCGGACATCGAGCAGTCCACCCACGAACTGCTGCTCCGGCTGGCCGGGCGGCTGCCCGACCAGCTGCTGTGGCGGTTCCGCGACTGGCTCGGCGAGGGCGCCATGGGCACCCTCGCCCGGACCCTGCCGAGGTCTTTGCTTAAGCACAGGATCGACCTCGACCAAACGGAGTACCGGCTGCTCGTGGCCGGTCTCATCCCGCACGGCGCCGACTGGCACCAGGTCAGTTCGACGCTGGGGGTAGACGACGTCACCGAGAACCGGTACACATTCACGTCGAGTGCGCCCGAATGGGTTAACTCGGTCGACTCCGTGTCCGTGTTGATCCACGCAACGTTGCGCGGTCGCCCGGACGTGGGGGAAGTGCGGCAGAGCTGGCGGCACGTCGGTGTGGTCGGACAGGGCACCGCCAAGCGCGTCCTGCTGATCAACGCGCTGTCGGGGTTGCCGAGGTTGACCGGCGAACTGCAGCGCGTGCTGCGGGTCCTGGGCGACGAAGAGCCCAGCGTCGAAGTCATCCCGCCGCGCTTCGACCTGCCGGGGTACCACCGGGCCGCGCTGGCCGACTCAGAGCTGGTCTGCGTGGGCGCCGTGGCGGGGACCCGGCTAGTAGCCGCATAACGCTCGCCCGCCAGCGAGCTGGGAGGGAGCAAGGCAATGGTGGAGGTCCACGACGGCCCGCCCATGGACGGGTTCTCGGTGCCCCTGCGCCTGCACAACCTGTTGCTGGCCCTGGCGGGCCGGATCGACGACAGCGCGCTCACCGAAGCGCGTGAGCTGATCGCCCGGGCCCACATCGACGAGGCGGTCGAGCTGACCACCGGCACGCTCATCGCGGGCCGGATCCCGGTCAGCTCCGCCGAGCAGCGCGAACTGGCGCTGGTCCTCGAGATGAGCCGGTCGGACGCGACGCTGGCGAACGACCTGCTGGTCGATGAGGCCGAGCCGGTCAACACGCACCGGTTCACCGGCGAGAACGCGCCGGAGTTCGGCATCGCCGAGGCGCTCGACCGGACGCTGCAGGTGCTGCCGGACGTCCGCTCGGTGCACGCGGTGTGGCGCAACACCCCGGCCGGCAGCGTGCCGGGCGCGTTGCCCCAGCGCGTGGTGCTCGTGGAGCTGGGGCCGGAGGGCAACCCGCCGGCCGTCGCGTTCCGCGTCGACACGGCGCTGCGCCGGGCCGGGATCCACTCGGTCGTCGAAGTCAGCGGTCCGGGCGTCGCGCACTCCGAGTACCACCAGGCCGCTTCGGCGGCCGCGTCGCCGGCGTGGGTGACCGGGAGCACGACGTCGAGCTCGTCGTCGTACCGCTCGGAGCCCGCGAAGCCGCCGGCCCCGGTGACGTCGGAGCCGGTCGCGGAGTCGGGCAGCCGGCACAGCATGCGGTCGAGCAGCACCACCACGACGGCGCCGGCCGAGCCGGTCGCCCCGGTGGTGCCGATCGTGTCGCCGCCCGCCCCCGAGCCGCCCCGCAAGGCGCGGTCGGAGACGCGGGCGGAACGCACCGCCGACCTGACCCCGGCCGAGGTGGCGCAGCTGCGGCAGGCGCTGGCCGAGGACCCGGAGAAGGGCCGCGAGATCGCCGCGGGCAAGCCGTCGATGCACGAGGTCGTCGAGCTGCCGGCACTGGATCTGGACGACCCGAGCCTGAGCGAGCGCGACCGCGCGCTGCTGCGCGAGTTGCACGCCGAGCTGGCCGAGCGTGAGCGGGCCGAGGCGGCGAAGATGCGGCTCAACGGCGCGTCCCGCTCCGGCGGCGACCAGCGCGGCTGGACCGCCCCGTAGGACTCTGTTCGCGAGAAGGCGGCACTTCCCGTATGGGAGGTGCCGCCTTTTCCGTGTCCGGCGTGCCACAACTGCGCGACGGGACGTCGGGGTGCGGAGGTATGTTGCCGAGGTGGAGCAGCCAAAGGAGTTTGTCTTCGACATCCCGGTCGGTGCGGGGGTGGCCACCCGCGCCAACGCCGACGGCCCGCCGGCGACGCCGAAGGACGCGGCCACGGTGATCCTGGTCCGGGACGGCGCCGACGGCGTCGAGGTCTTCCTCCAGCACCGGGTCAAGGGCATGCCGTTCGCGGGCGGGATGACCGTGTTCCCCGGCGGCGGGGTCGACCGGCGCGACGCCGACACGTCGGTGGCGTGGGCCGGGCCCGAGCCGTCGTGGTGGGCCTCGCGGTTCGGCTGCGACGAAGCCCTCGCGCGGGCGCTGACCTGCGCGGCGGTGCGCGAGACGTTCGAGGAGTCCGGCGTGCTCCTAGCGGGCGGCGCGGAGGAGGCGCTCACCGACGTCACGCCGTACGCGGCGGCCCGCCAGGCCCTCGAGACGCGGGAAGTGTCGCTGGCCGGGTTCCTCGCCGACGCGGGCCTGACGCTGCGGGCCGACCTGCTGCGCCCGTGGGCGCACTGGATCACGCCGGAGCAAGAGCCGCGCCGCTACGACACCCGGTTCTACGTCGCGAAGCTGCCCCAAGGCCAGGAGGCCGACGGGGCGACGTCGGAGGCGTCGAGCTCCGGCTGGCAGCGTCCCGAAGAGGCCATCGCCGACGCCCGCGAAGGCCGCCGGATGCTGATGCCGCCGACCTGGCTGACGCTGAGCGAGCTGGCGGAGTTCGCCACGGCCGATGACGTGCTGAACGCGCCGCGCGAGATCGTCCGGATCGCGCCGACGCTGGTCCGCGAGAACGATCACGTCCGAGTCGTCCTGGAGCCGCGATGAGCGCCCCGGCCTACGGCGTGCTGCGCCAGGTCTCCGAGACGGCTTCCGTGCTGCTGGAGAACAACCCGTCGTCGATGACGCTCGAAGGCACCAACAGCTGGGTGCTGCGCGCGACGCCGTCGAGCCCGGCCGTGGTCGTCGACCCGGGCTACCGCGACCTCGAGCACCTCGAGCTGCTGGCCGCGGTCGGTCCGGTGGAGCTGATCGTGCTCACGCACCACCACCCGGACCACGCCGAGGGCGCGCCGTGGTTCGCCGAGCGCGTCGGCGCCCCGGTGCGGGCGTTCGACCCCGCGTTGTGCGTCGGCGCTTCGTCCTTTGTGGACGGTTCGGTGCTCGAGGCGGGCGGGCTCACTCTCCGGGTCCTGCACACGCCCGGGCACACCGACGACTCGGTGTCCCTGGTCCTCGACGGCCAGGTCCTGACCGGCGACACGATCCTCGGCCGCGGCACGACGGTGCTGCACGACCTCGGCGACTACCTGCGTTCGCTGCGCAAGCTGATCGAGCTGCCGGCCGGGACGGTCGGCCTGCCCGGGCACGGTCCGGAACTGCCCGACCTGCCGGCCACCGCGCGCGAGTACCTCGCCCACCGGGAACAGCGGCTCGACCAGGTGCGTTCGGCCTTGAAGACGCTCGGGCCGGACGCCACGCCGCGCCAGGTCGTCGAGGTCGTGTACGCGGATGTCGACAAAGCGCTGTGGGCGCCTGCCGAGTGGAGCGTGCAGGCGCAGCTGGACTACTTGCGGTCGGAGGAGAACGGATGAGCAACGTCGAGGTCGAGTTCTATTGGCGCCCGGGCTGCGGCTTCTGCGCGGCCCTGGAGCGGCCGCTGTCGAAGAGCGGCTTCAACGTCCGCGCGATCAACATCTGGGAGGACCCGTCGGCGGCCGCCCGGGTCCGCGAGGTGGCGAACGGCAACGAGACGGTCCCGACGGTGATCGTGGGCTCGAAGGCGATGGTGAACCCGTCGTTCGCCGAGGTGGAGGCGGCGGTCAAGGCCGCATCGGCGAGCTGAGCGCGGCGGGCCGCCCCCGGTTGTAGCGGGAGCGGCCATCCGGGCGACTCACTGCCTGTGGACGACGACCGTGCGATCGACTTCGTGCTCAACGGCGAGCAGTACCGGTTGAGCCGCGCCCAGGTACTGAGCGCGGCGGCCCGCGGTGGGCCGGAGCCCATCCGCACGCACTGGGTCGGCATCGGCGAGCAGCGGTGGCCGCCGCGGCAGATCTTCGAGCGTGCGCTCGGGGTGCCGCGGACGGACTTCATCTCGCACTACGCGATCCGCCAGCTCCGGCGGCTCGGCTTCCCGACGAGCCCGCTGCCGCACGAACCGGGGATCCCCGAACGCGAACGGCCCGCGCCCGAAAGCGACCTCGGGCCGGCGATCAAGTCCTTCATCGACCTGCACGAGTTCTTCGGGCAGGAAGATCTTTCCCGCCGGGTGAGCCGGCTCGAAGACCGCCTGGAGGGCGCCGACCGCGACACCGTCGAGGAGCGGCTGGCCCCCGAGGGCTTCACCGCCGACCTGCTCGAGGGCGCGCTGCTGGTGCGGCGGCACGCCGGCCGCGTCAACGACCTCATCCACGCGGCGATGATCGTCCGAGCGCTGCCGAAGATCCTCGAACCGGGCGAACGCATCGTCCGGCGCCCGTCGCTGGCCTCGGGCAACGACGGCGGCCGCAAATTCGACCTCGAGACGGACCGCCGCGTGGCCGAGTTCAAGGCCGCCCAGTGGAAGGGCCGCGACACGATGCGCAAGCGCATGCTCGTCGCCGACCTGGTCGGTCTCGTCCTCGAACGCGGTGATCGCCGCGCCGAACTGTACGTGCTCGGCTCCTCGCCGCTCGACTTCCTGCGCACCAGCACCTCGACGGTCGAGTGGGCACTCGGCCGCTCGTCACCGCACCTGCGGCAGGCCTACGAACAGCGCTTCGGCAGCGCCGTGCTGACGATCGGCCAGTTCACCGCCGGGCCGGCGGCGGACGTCGTCCTCCGCGACCTGACCGGACTCATCGGCTGAGCATCGGCATCAGGTAATACGTCAGTTCCACCTCCCCGGCCTCCGCGGCCCGCAGGACGCACGCCCGCATCCCCGGCTGGATCGACAGCACCACCCGCTCGCTGCCGAACGCCGCCAGTGCGTCCAGCAGGTAGCGGGCCTGGAAGGAGGGTGCCGTCCGCCCGCCGCTGACCTCCGCCTTCAGGACCTCCTCCGCCTCGCCCGTGTCCTGCCGTGCGCTCGCCAGCCGGACCTGGGCGTCGCCCACCTCCAGCGTCAGCACCCGCCTGTCCTCCGCGTACACCCCCACCCGGCGGACCGCCGCCGCCAGGGCGTCCGCCGCCACCGTCACCGTGGTGTCCACCGCGCCCGAGGGGATCGAGTCCTCCGACAGGAAGCCCGCGTCCAGGACCGCCGTCGCGACCAGGCCTCCCGGCCAGCTCACCCCGAACCGGCCCGGGCTCACGTGCAGCCCCACCCTCCCGCGGGCCTGCCGGGCCGCCTCCGCCAGAAGGGCCGCCGGGACCAGGACGTCCAGGGTGCCCGGCGACCGCAGTGGCAGCCGGGCCACCGCCATCCGGTAGCGGTCCGACGCCGTCAACGTCAGGCCGGACCCGGCCGCCTGCACGCGGACGCCGGTGAACAGCGGGAGCGGGTCGTCCTTCGCCGCCGTGCCCGCGACGATCCGCAACGCCGACGCGAACGCTGCTCCGTCCACTTCGGACACCTGGGCGGGTGGGTCCGAAGCAGGACCGGACGACGGCAGCAGGGGTAGCGCGAACCGGGCGTTGTCCAGCCGCAACGCCAGGCGCGTGCCCTCGACGACCAAGCGGACCAGCTCCGCGTCGAGCACCTTCAGCGTCTCCACCAGCGGGGCGGCCGGGACCACGACCGCGCCGTCGGTGTGCGTGGTCGCCGGGCAGCCGAAGCGCACGGCGAGGTCCGCTGCCGCGCCGGCGACCGTCAGGCCGGCCGCGTCCGCCTCCAGCCGCAGCCCGGTGCGGGACGGCAGGAGGCGTGACGCGGCCGAGACGGCCGCCGAGAGGCGGTGGGCAGGCGCGGTGACGTCCATGCCCACAAGCTAGCGGCGGGCACCGACAAAAACGGCGGAACTACGCGTTGACCAGCGCCGGAACCGGCGCGGGCCGGGCCGATCGGACCGTGCCGCGCAGCAGCCACACGACCAGCGCGAGCGCCAGCCCCGCCACGCTCGCCGCCAGGAAGGCCGCGCCCGGGCCGGCGTGCTCGACGACGTACCCGCTGATCGACTGGCCGGCCGCCAGCCCGAGCGTCACCGCCGTGAGCACCCAGCCGAACGCCTCCGCCGCCGTGCCGGACGGCGCCACCACCTCGATCGTCGTCGAGTGGGCCGTCGACTGCGGGGTGATCAGCGCCCCCGCCAGCAGCATCATCAACGCCAGGCCCCACAGCGAGGACGGCCACGCGAGCAACGCGACCAGCGCACCGAACCCGCCGAGCAGCACCGGCAGCCGCAGGCCGAGCTGCCGCGGCCACGGCCGCAGGCTGTAGGCGACGCCGAACGCGACCGAGCTCAGCGACCACGCCGAAAGCAGCAGACCGCCCACGGACGCCTGGCCCGCTTCGGTGGCCGCGGCCGGCACGGCGACCTCGACGAACCCGATCACCACGCCGAAGCCGAGCGCGGCGATGGCCAGCGTCCGCATGCCCGGGCTGGCCAGCGCGCCCAGCAGCGACCCCGACGAACCCGAGGAGGGCCCCCACGCGCGCACGGCCGGGCTCAGGGCGAACAGCACCGCGCCGGTGAACTGCAGCGCGACGCCGAGCACCAGGCCGGTGCCCGCCCACGGCGCCATGACCAGCAGCCCGGCGACGCCGGGGCCGAGGATGAAGAAGACCTCCATGCTGATCGCCTCGTACGAGAAGGCCGCGTTGCGCGGGCCGCCCGGCGGGAGCAGCCGGCCCCACAGCGCCCGCGACGCCGACCCGACCATCGGCTCGGTCAGCCCGGTGAGGGCGCCCAGCGCGACCAGCACGGCCGTCGCGGCGTGCGACTCGATCGCCGTGACCAGCCCGCTCATCGACAGCGCCAGCAGGACCGCGACGGTCAGCAGCGGCCGCGTCGGCCCGAACCGGTCGATCAGCCTGCCCTGCACGACCGCACCGACCGAAACCCCGACGAGTGAACCGGCCGAGACGAGCCCGGCGACGGCGAAGGAACCGGTCTCGCGCTGGACGTAGAGCAGCGCCGAGATGCCGATCATCGCGATCGGCAGGCGGGCGAGCACGGACGCGACGGCGGGCCACCGGACCGCCCGGGTCGTCAGCGCGGTGCGGTAGTCGGCGAGGGACGTGCGGCTTTCGTGGTTCGAGACAGACTGGGACACGCGTACAAGTATGCCGCAGAGTGGTACGTCGGTACCAGTTATTTGACGGTCAGGTTCGTCACCGCCGGATCCCGGGACCGGCGCGAGAGGTCTCGATCAGGTAACACTCACGATATTCTCCGTGGACTCCTGCAACGAAACGGCCCGGACGGCGTCCTTGAGAGTGAATGGCCTTGAATTCGTGGGTATGGGCCGTGATGGTTGAACAACAGCACAGAAAACCCAGCTCCCTCCGGCACTCGGGTCGGGGCCTGGCCCGGAGGGCGGGGAGCGCGGATCGTCGGGGGATGGTCCGCGCAAACAACGAAGAGCCGGTGCGCCACGTCGGGGGTGGCGCCCGGCTCTTTGTTGTGAACGCAGAAGGCCCCTCGGGTGCACCGAGGGGCCTTCGACGTGCGTGGCTCAGCGAGCCCGGCGGGCCAGCCGCTCCGGGTCCAGGATCAGCACGCTCTTGCCCTCGAGCCGCAGCCAGCCGCGGTGGGCGAAGTCGGCGAGCGCCTTGTTGACGGTCTCGCGCGAGGCGCCGACGTACTGGGCGATCTCTTCCTGCGTCAGGTCGTGCGTGACCCGCAGCAGGCCCGCCTCCTGGCTGCCGAAGCGCTGCGCGAGCTGCAGCAGCGCCCGCGCCACGCGGCCGGGGACGTCGGTGAAGATCAGTTCCGCGACCATGTTGTTCGTCCGGCGCAGGCGGCGCGCGACCACGCGCAGCAGCTGCTCGGCGATCTCCGGGCGGGTCGAGATCCACTGGCGCAGGGCCGGGCGGTCCATGGTGACCGCGCGGACCTCGGTGACCGTGGTCGCGCTCGACGTCCGGGGGCCGGGGTCGAAGATGGACAGCTCGCCGAACATGTCGGACGGGCCGAAGATGCCCAGCAGGTTCTCGCGGCCGTCCGGGGACTTGCGGCCGATCTTCACCTTGCCGGACTGGATGATGTACAGCTTGTCGCCGGGTTCGCCCTCGTTGAAGATGACATGGCCGCGGGGGAACTCCACGGATTCCAAGGTCTGGGCCAGCGCCTCCGCCGCTGCCGGCTCCACACCCTGGAAAATGCCCGCACGGGCCAGGGTTTCGTCCACCTCGGGTGCCTCCTCGTCGAGAAACGATCACGCTCCCCCTGGGCTGGAGGAGCGTGACGCCGATCACTTGCGCGTCAGTCTAGGGCGTACTCGCGAGATCGCCCGCCGGACTCGCGCACGGCGGAAACGATCTCGTTCGAACGTGGAGCCTAACTCCGCACGCGGCGCGCGCGTAGCCTGGCTGCCCGTCCGCCCAGCCTACGCAGCCGGAACAGCTCCAGCGCACGGCCGATGCCGTGCCCGTAGAGCGCCCTGACCTCGTTGGGCTGCGCCTGCTCGAGGAACTCTTCGACCTCGTTCTCCTGCACCGCGACGTGCTTCAGCCTGCTCTCGACGCGCTCCATGCCCAGCGCGAAGAACATGATCACCAGGGGGACCAGGATGACGAACCAGACAGTCATGACCGGACCCCGAAACACTCGATGGAAAGCATCTACTCCAGATCCTCGCTCATGGCGGCCGGAAAACGCGCCGAGGTGGTGCTCTGGCGTGTCGGTCGTCCACCGGTGCAGTCACCGGCTCGTCCGACGGCGCCCGTAGGCTATCGGGGTGCCACCTGCCACCACGAACGCCCCCCGTGAGGGCGCTGGTGAAAGCCGATTGGCTCTGGTGAGACGCGCCAGGCGGATGAAGCGTTGCCTCGACGACGTGTATCCGGGCGCCCACTGCGAGCTCGACTTCACCACGCCACTGGAACTGCTGGTCGCGGTCGTGTTGTCCGCGCAGACCACCGACGTCCGGGTGAACCTCGTCACGCCCGCGCTGTTCAAGCGCTACCGGACCGCCGCCGACTACGCCGGTGCCGACCGCACCGAGCTCGAGGAGTACCTCCGGAGCACCGGCTTCTACCGGGCGAAGGCCAACTCCGTGATGGGCCTCGGCGCGGCGCTGGTCGAGCGCTTCGGCGGCGAGGTCCCCGGCAAGCTCGAAGACCTGGTCACCCTGCCCGGCGTCGGCCGCAAGACCGCCAACGTCGTCCTCGGCAACGCCTTCGACGTGCCGGGGATCACCGTCGACACCCACTTCGGCCGGCTGGTCCGGCGCTGGGGCTGGACGGCGGAGGAGGACCCGGTCAAGGTCGAGCACGCGGTCGGCGAGCTGATCCCCCGCAAGGAGTGGACGATGCTCTCGCACCGGGTGATCTTCCACGGCCGGCGCGTCTGCCACGCCAAGAAGCCGGCCTGCGGCGCCTGCCCGCTGGTCAAGGACTGCCCGTCCTACGGCACCGGGCCGACCGGGTTCGAGGAAGCCGCGAAGCTGGTCAAAGGCGAAGAAAAGGACCACATCCTGGCCATGGCGGCGCCCCGGTGACGAGCGTCACCAAGTGGGCACTGGCCGCCGCCGTCCTGGCGGTGGCCTTGCTCGTCGCGCTGCTGCCGCGCGGGGGTGCCGACACCGCCGCGAAGCCGGCGGGGGACCTCGGGCCCGCCCGGTCCGCGGCGGCGCTCCAGCCGTGCCCGGCGCCCGGGGCGGCACAGCCGGTGAAGCAGCTCGACGGCGTCACGGCGGACTGCCTGGGCGACGGCGCGCGCGTCGACGTCGGGAAGGCCCTCGCCGGGGCTCCGGTACTGGTCAACGTGTGGGCGTCGTGGTGCGAGCCGTGCCGGACCGAGCTGCCCGTGCTCCAGGAGTACGCGAAGCAGCCGGGTGCCGTGCGCGTCCTCGGCGTCCAGGTGCAGAGCCCGGCGAAGGACGGCCTGGAGCTGCTGGCGAAGCTCGGCGTGCACCTGCCGTCGGTGTACGACGGGAACGGGCAGACCGGCCCGGTCCGGACCGCCCTGAAGGTGCCGCCGCGGCTTCCGGCGTCCTACTTGGTCACCGCGACCGGCGAGGTCCGGTTCATCGCGAACCCACCGACCTTCGGGAACACTGACCAGGTGCGCGTGGCAGTCGAGGGGGCATCGTGATCGGACCACTGGTCGAACCCGAGTCGGTTCCCGAGTGGCTCCGGCCGCTGGTCAAGGTGAGCGCCGAGGTCGACTCGAAGACGTTCACCCGGTTCAGCCCGCCCGAGGACACCTACACGCGCGCGGCCGCGGTGCTCATCCTCTTCGGCGAGCGCGAAGCCGACGGCGAGCCGGACGTCCTCCTGCAACGCCGCGCCGACACGCTGGGCTCGCACGCCGGCCAGGTCGCCTTCCCCGGCGGCGGCGCGGAGGACGGCGACGGCGGCCCGATCGGCACCGCGCTGCGCGAGGCCGAAGAAGAAACCGGCGTGGTCCCCTCGGGCGTCCGGCCGGTCGCGGTGCTGCCGGAACTGTTCGTCCCGGTGTCCGGGTTCGCCGTGACGCCGGTGCTGGCCCACTGGGCCGAGCCGTCGCCGGTGCACGCGGTCGACCCGGCCGAGACGGCGTCCGTCGCGCGGGTGGCCATCGCCGACCTGGTCGACCCGGCCAACCGGTTCACCGTGCGGAAGAAGGGCATGCCCTGGAAGGGGCCGGCCTTCGAGGTCAACGGCTTGTTCGTCTGGGGGTTCACCGCCGGGCTGCTGTCGGTCCTCCTGAGCCTGGGGGGCTGGGAACGCGAATGGGACGCGGGCGACGTCCGGGACCTCGACGAGGCGCTGGCCGCGTACCACGCGCAGCGTCTTACCGGGGCTCCGCCCCGGGCCGGGGGCTCCGCCACCCGGACCCCCAAAAAGCAGGTGGCAGGGGAGTGACGCGGTGAACTGGGTCGATGTGCTGGTGCTGCTGCTGGCCCTGCTGGCCGCCGTGTCCGGTGCGTTCCAGGGCGTGATCATCGCGCTGCCGTCGCTCGTCGGCGTCGTGCTCGGGGCGGTCGCCGGGATCAAGCTCGCACCGGTCGTGGTCTCGTTCTTCGACGACCCCGTCTGGAAGGTCGCCTTCGCCGTCGCCACGGTCGTGTTCCTGGTCGCCTTCGGCGAGGCGATCGGCGTCTACGTGGGCCGGCGGCTGCGGCAGAAGATCAACCCGGACAAGCTCTCCGGCATCGACAAGACGCTCGGCGCGGTCGTGCAGGCCCTCGTCGTCTTCGTGGTGGCGTGGTTGATCGCGACCCCGCTGACGACCGTGTCCGGCCTGCCCGGGCTGGCCAAGGCGATCAACAACTCGGTCGTGCTCGGCAAGGTCAACGAGGCCATGCCGGAGGCCGCCCAGGGCTTCCCGAGCCAGCTGCGCAAGCTGCTCGACGCGTCCGGCTTCCCGTCCATCGTGGACCCGTTCCAGAAGGCCCCGACGGCGGACACCTCGCCGCCGGATCCCGCCCTGCAGCGCAGCGGGATCGTCCAGGACCTGCACGGCAGCGTGGTCAAGATCCGCGGCACCGCCGGCTCGTGCTCGCGGTCGCTGGAAGGCAGCGGGTTCGTGGTCGCGCCGCAGCGGGTGATGACGAACGCGCACGTCGTGGCCGGCACCGACACCGTCGGCATCGAGACCACCCAGGGCGATTACCCGGCCCGCGTCGTCTACTTCGACCCGGAGGTCGACATCGCGGTGCTCGCGGTGCCGCGGCTGAAGGCCGAGCCGCTGCAGTTCGCGCCGGAGACGGCGCGGGCGGGCGACAGCGCGATCGTGCTCGGCTACCCGCTCGACGGCCCGTACCGGGCGACGCCGGCCCGCGTGCGCGGCCGGATCAACCTGCGCGGCCCGGACATCTACGAGGCCAACACCGTCCAGCGGGACGTCTTCACCGTCCGCGCCGAGATCCGCAGCGGCAACTCCGGCGGCCCGATGGTGACCCCGGACGGCAAGGTCATCGGCGTCGTCTTCGGCGCGGCGGTGGAGGACCCGGAGACCGGCTTCACGCTGACGGCCGAGCAGGTCCGCGCCGAGGTCGACGCGGCTTCGTCGCAGTCGGCGAACGTGTCCACCGGCTCCTGCGCCGCCTAACGCCCGAAGCGCAGCGCCAGGCCGTCGAGCAGGGCCCGCATGCCCAGCTCGAAGATGTCGTCCAGGACGAGGTCGTAACCGGTCTCGGTGAGGTCGGCGAGCATCCTGGCGAACGTCGGGTGCCCGGCGGCCATCGCCGCCACGGCCGGGCCCTGGTGGTCAATCCAGTCGTCCTCGGTCAGGCCGGACGACGCCAGCGCGCTCTGCTCGCGCTCGAGGTGGACCGCCATGCCCTGGACGTGGCCGAAGACCAGGACGTGCAGGTTGCACAGCGTCGCGGCGTCGACGCCCAGCTCGGACAGCGCCGCGAGGGTCCATTCGCCGTGCACGGCGAGGTTGCGCAGGGGCAGCGGCCGGGTGATCGGCCCGAGCTGCGCCAGCCACGGGTGCCGCTTGAACAGCGACCAGAGGGTGCGGCCGCCGAGCAGCAGCCGCTCACGCCAGTCGCCGGACGGCTCGGCCGGGTAGCCGCGCTCGCCGAACGCCGCGTCGGCCATCAGCAGCACCAGCTCGTCCTTGCCCCGCACGTACCGGTACGGCGCCATCGCCGCGACCCCGAGGCGGGCCGCGACACCGCGCATGGACAGCGCGCCGAGGCCTTCGGTGTCGGCGATGGTGATCGCGGTCCGCACGAGCTGCTCGCGCGTCAGCCCGCGCTGACCGCCGCGGCGGTCGCGGTCGGCGACGACCGTGCCGGACCGCGGCTCGGCGCGGACCACGCCCTCCTGGCTCAGCAGGTCCAGGGCTTTCGCGGCGGTCGCGAGCGCGACGCCGTGGTCGGCCGCGAGCCGCCGGGTCGAGGGCACCCGCGCGCCCGGCGGGAGCTCGCCGCGGGCGATCCGCGCCCGAAGTTCGTCGGCGATGGCCACGTACTTCACGACTGACCCCTGTACTAGTACAGACGGCCATCTGTACTAGTACAGAAATAGCCTTTGAACTGCTCTTTCTCCACAGTGGAGCGTACAAGCGTACGACTCTGGAGGAAACCATGCGGAACATCCTGATCTCGGGTGGCGGGATCGCCGGCGGTGCCCTGGCCCGGTTCCTGGCCCGCGACGGCTGGTCGGTGACCGTGGTGGAGCGGGCACCCGGCCCGCGCACCGGCGGCCAGGCGATCGACGTGCGCGGGGTCGCCCTCGACGTCGTCGACGAGCTGGGTCTCGGCGACCGGATGCGCGCGCTGCGGACCCGGATGCGGGGCATGTCCGTGGTGGACGGCGACGGCCACGAGCTGCTCCGCTCCGAGGAGCACACCTTCAGCAGCGGACGGCTCGACAGCGCCGACTTCGAGATCCTGCGCGACGACGTCGTAGCGCTGCTGATGGAGGCACCCGGCGTCGAGTACGTCTTCGGCGACTCGATCACCGCCCTGACCGAAGAGGCGCACGGCGTGCGCGTCGAGTTCGAGCGCGGCGGCTTCCGGACGTTCGACCTGGTCGTCGGGGCGGACGGCCTGCACTCGGCGGTGCGGCGGCTCGCCTTCGGCCCGGAAGCGGACTTCACCCGGCACCTCGGGCAGTACCTGGCGATCTTCCCGACGGCCAACTTCCTCGGTCTCGAGGACTGGCAGATCTGGTTCCGGCACGAGCACACCGGGGGCGTGGTCTACCCGGTCCGGGAGAACACCGAACTGCGCGTCACGCTCGGCTTCGGCTCGGAACCACTGCCGCGCATGACCGTTCCGGAGCAGAAGCGGCTGGTCGCCGAGCGGCTCGGCGGGGTCGGCTGGGAGGTGCCGAAGCTCCTCGAAGCGATGGCCGCCGCGGACGTCTTCTACTTCGACGCCATGGCCCAGATCCACCTCGACCGCTGGTTTTCGGACCGGGTCGTGCTGCTCGGCGACGCCGGATATTGCGCGTCGGCGCTGTCCGGACAGGGGACGAGCCTCGCCCTGGTCGGCGCGTACGTCCTCGCGCAGGAACTCGGCCGGGCCACTCGCGAAGAGGCCTTCGCGGCTTACGAACGGCGGATGCGGCCGTTCGTCGCGGTGAACCAGGCACTGGCCACCGAGAACCCCGAAGGACCGGCCTCGGAGGAGTCGGTGGAGCGGGCGAAGAACGCCATCAGTCTCGCTTGAGGAAGCCCGCCAGGGCCGCCGACGTGCGGTCGGGCACCTCGAGGTGCGGGAAGTGCCCGACGTCCGGCCAGATTTCCGGCTCGGCGTGCGGGCCCGCCCAGCGCGTCGACGACATCGCCGTTTCAGGGAGGATGCAGGTGTCGTCGGCGCCGTGCAGCTGCAGCGTCGGCACCGCGATCCGGGTGCCGACCGCGTCGGTGAACCGGCGGCCTTCGCCGCGGAACTGGGCGCGGAAGGCCCACCGGTAGTACTCGAGCGCGCTGTGCGCGACCCCGGGCACGAGCATCGCCTGCCGGAACGCCTCGACGCTGCCGGTGAAGTCCGAAGTGGACCGCCAGCGGCGGCCGGCCCAGCCGCTGAACAGGTCCGCGACGGCCTGGGCGTCGTCCTTCACCAGCCACTTCTCCGGCGCCATCGGCACCTGGAAGCGGAAGAGGTGCCCGGCCGCCCGGCCCTGGCCGCGCCACGGGCGGGCCGCGCCCGAGCGCAGGGCGAGCGGGTGGGCCGCGCCGATCGCCGTCACCGAGGACACCAGCCGCGGGTGCAGCGCCGCGACCGTCCAGGCCAGCATGCCGCCCCAGGCGTGCCCGACGAGGTGGGCGCGGCGCGCCCCGAGCGACTTGATCAGGCCGCCGACGTCACCGGCCAGCGTCCAGGCGTCGTAGCCGCGGGGTGGCTTGTCCGAGTCGCCGTAGCCGCGCAGGTCGACGGCGACCGCGCGGAACCCGGCGTCGGCCAGGGCGCTCAGCTGGTGGTGCCAGGTCCACCAGAACTCGGCGAACCCGTGCAGCAGCACCACGACCGGCCCGTCGCCGAGTTCGGCGACGTGCAGGCGGATGCCGTTCGCGGACACGTCGCGGTGGACCCACGGGCCGTCGAGCCGGACGATCGACGGGTCGGGGGACGCGTGCAACGACTCAGTCGCGCGTGGTCACGCCGGCTTCGGGCGCGCGCTGCGGCTTGAGCGCGGCGGCGGTCTCCTTGACGCTGGCGATGGTCCGCTCCGGTGCCTTGAACTTCTTCACCTTGCGGTAGCCCAGGAAGCCGGCCGCGCCCGCGACGAGCAGCATCAGGACGAACACGATGCCGAACGCGATCCAGCGGTACCGCACCCACTCGGCCAGCCCCTCGGCCGCGAAGAAGAACAGGAAGAACGTGCTGTACAGGAAGACCGTCAGCGCGATCAGGAAGAAGACGGCCCCCTTGAGGCCCTTCTTCACCTCGCCGACCAGCTCGGACTTCGCGAGCTCCATCTCGGCCCTGACCAGGGTGGAGATGTGCTGGGTCGCGTCGCCGACCAGCCGGCCGATCGACTGGTCGCCGGGGACGTCGGAGGCGGAGGACAGCGGGAGGTAAGGCACGGCCCCCACGCCGTCGGGGGTGCGTTCGTGTTTGGGGCTGCTCACCGGGTCATCGTGCCATGTGTCCCGAAACCGGGCGCGGCGGAGTCACAGTGTGTCGGCGTTTTCGGCGTGAACCTTGCTACGGCGGAGTAGCAAGGCCGCCGCCAGCAGGGACGCCGTCGCCGACGCGATCAGCACCGCCGCCTTCGCCAGCTCGCTCGTCTCACCCGGCAACGCGAGCTCCGCGATCAGCAGGCTCACCGTGAACCCGACCCCGCCGAGCACCGACAACGCGGCCAGGTCCCGCCAGCCCATCCCGCGCGGCTTCTCCGCCAACCGCAGCTTCACGGCGAGCAGGCTGGCCCCGAGGATGCCGACGACCTTGCCGCCGAGCAGCCCGGCGAGCACCGCGAGCGGCAACGCCGTGGTGAACACCGCGCCGAGCGCGTCGGCGTTGACCGAGATCCCGGCCGCGAACAACGCGAACACCGGTACGGCGACGGCCGCCGACCACGGCTGGAGCCGGTGTTCGAGGCGCAGCGCGGGGGCTTCGGCCTCGCCCTCGTCGGCGCGGACGCGGGTGAGCAGGCCCAGCGCGACGCCGGCGATCGTGGCGTGGATACCCGCCGAGTGCACCGCGACCCAGGTGATCAGCGCCAGCGGGACGTACAGCCACGGCGTCCGGACGCGGCGGTGCTGCAGGAACGCATACAGGGCGAGCGCGAGGACGGCCACGGCCACGGCGACCAGGTCGAAGCCCGTCGTGAACAGCACGGCGATGACGATGATCGCGCCGAGGTCGTCCACCACGGCCAGGGAAAGCAGGAAGACCCGCGCGCTCGACGGCAGGTTCGACGCCGTCAGCGCGAGCACGCCGAGGGCGAAGGCGATGTCCGTGGCGACCGGGATCGCCCAGGCCCGTTCGATCCCCGGCGTCCCCCAGCCGACGGACAGGGCGACGAGCGCGGGCACGACCATGCCGCCGAGCGCGGCGACGACCGGCAGGATCGCCTGCTTGAACCGGGACAGCTCACCGATGACGAGCTCGCGCTTGAGCTCCAGCCCGGCGACGAAGAAGAACAGGGCGAGCAGGCCGTCCTTGGCCCAGTCGCCGATCGTCAGGTCGAGGTGCAGGAATTCCGGACCGAGCCGGAACTCCCGCAGCGCGTGGTAGCTGTCCCGCAGCGGCGAGTTGGCCCAGAGCAGCGCGACCGCCGTCGCGCCGAGCAGGATCAGCCCGCCGGTCGTCTCCGTGCGCAGGTACCGGGCGAATTCGCTGAACGGGCGGGTCATCGGGGCGGCTCCAGGGGTCGCTGATCACTGTTGCCGACCAGGCTTCCCGGCGCACCTCGATCGAACTTTACCAAGCCTTTGTCACCCATTGTCATGACCGCTGTCACACGTGGTGCCGGTGGTGGGTAACCAGCCGGGCTCTTAGCATGCGAAACGACAACGAAGTCCCTAGACAAAGGAAGACGAGTTGTGAGCACCTCCACCGAGGTCCAGCAGGACACGAGGTTCTTCGGGCACCCACGAGGACTGGCGAACCTCTTCGGCGTCGAGATGTGGGAGCGGTTCTCCTACTACGGGATGCTCGGCATCCTGCCGATCTACCTCTACTACCGGGTCGAGCAGGGCGGTCTGGGCCTGGCGCAGGAGTCCGCGCTCGGCATCGTCGGCGCGTACGGCGGCCTGGTCTACCTGTCGGCCGTCATCGGCGCGTGGGTGGCCGACCGCCTCCTCGGCTCCGAGCGGACGCTGTTCTACAGCGCCGTGCTGATCATGATCGGGCACATCAGCCTGGCGCTGCTGCCGGGACTGGCCGGCATCGGCGTCGGCCTTGTGTGCGTCGCGGTCGGCAGCGGCGGGCTGAAGTCGAACGCGACGGCGATCGTCGGCACGCTCTACGCCGAAGGCGACGAACGGCGCGACGCGGGCTTCACGATCTTCTACATGGGCGTCAACCTCGGCGGCTTCGTCGGCCCGCTGCTGACCGGCCTGGCGCAGACGGAGGTCGGCTTCCACCTCGGGTTCGGCCTCGCCGCGATCGGCATGGCGCTCGGCCTGACGCAGTACACGTTCGGCCGCAAGAACCTCGGTGACAAGGCGAAGGAGGTGCCGAACCCGCTGCCGTCGTCGCAGCGCGCGCTGGCCGTCGGTGCCGCCGTCCTGCTGGTGGCCGCGGTGGTGACCCTGGTCGTCACCGGTGTCGTCAACCCGGGCAACCTCGCCGACGTCGTCGTGTGGGTGGTCGGCGTGATCTCGGTGATCTACTTCCTGGTCATCCTGACCAGCGGCAAGATCACCGCCGTCGAGCGCAGCCGGGTGTTCTCCTTCATCCCGATGTTCATCGCCAGCGCGGTGTTCTTCTCGCTGTACCAGCAGCAGTTCACGGTCGTCGCGGCCTACACCGACCAGCGGCTGGACCGGGACCTGTTCGGCTGGGTGATGCCGGTGTCCTGGGTAAACTCGATCAACCCGGTGTTCATCATCGTCTTCGCCCCGGTGCTGGCGGCCCTGTGGACGAAGCTCGGCGAGCGGCAGCCGTCGACGCCGATGAAGTTCGTCCTCGGCACGGTGCTGATGGGCGCGGCGTTCCTGCTGTTCCTGCCGATGGTGGGCAGCGGCAAGAACGCGAGCCCGATCCTCGCGATGGTCGGCATCCTGTTCGTGTTCACGATCGCCGAGCTGTGCCTGTCCCCGGTCGGGCTGTCGCTGTCGACGAAGCTCGCGCCGGAGGCGTTCCGGACGCAGATGGTGGCGCTGAACTTCCTGTCGATCTCGTTCGGCACGGCGATGTCCGGCAAGCTGGCCGAGTACTACTCGGTCGACGACGAAGCGCCGTACTTCAGCACGGTCGGCTTGGTCGCCATCGGGGTCGGCGTGCTGCTGTTCCTGGGCATCCCGTTCATCCGCAAGCTGATGAAGGGCGTGCACTAGCCCACGGTGACCCCGAAGACGACGCCGACGAAGTAGGTCACGACCATGGTGAGGGCGCCGACGCCGACGTTGCGGACGATCGCGCGCCCCACGTTCGCGTCGCCGAGCCTGGCGCTGACGTACCCCGTCAGCGTCAGGCCGACGACGACCGCGGCCGCGCACGCCCACACCCGCAGGGAGACGCCGGCCCAGGCGATGGACAGGATCGGCAGCAGCGCGCCGATGGAGAAGGCGAGCAGCGACGCCCACGCGGCCTGCCAGGGGCTGGTCAGGTTGTCCGGGTCGATGCCGAGCTCGGCTTCCGCGTGCGCCTGCAGGGCGTCCTTTTCGGTCAGTTCGCGGGCGACCTGGCTCGCGAGGTCCGGCGAGAGCCCCTTTTCCTGGTAGATCTCGGCGAGCTCGCGTTCCTCGGCCTCCGGCATCGTCTTGAGTTCCTGCTTTTCGAGCCGGAGCAGCGCCTGTTCGGTGTCGCGCTGGGTGCTGACGGAAACGTATTCCCCGCCGGCCATGGAAAAGGCGCCGGCGACGAGCCCGGCGATTCCGGCGGTGAGGATCGTCGTGCTTTCCGTGGTCGCCCCGGCCACGCCGACGACGATGCCGGCGACGGACACGATGCCGTCGTTCGCCCCGAGCACCCCGGCCCGCAGCCAGTTCAGTTTCCCGCCCACGCCCTGGTGCGGTTCGTGCGTGTGTTCCACGGCGTCACCGTCGATCGTTTCGGTCACGAGAACAGTGAAACACGAACGCGGAATCGTGGCGAGACTTGCCTTTTTTGTCAGGTCCGCCTAAATAACACATGCCTTACCTAAGCCGGTCCAGTGTGGACTCTCAGCTGCGCTGGGTCATGATGGGCGCATGGAAGAGCAGGTGTGGCAGCCGCTGGTCACGGTGGAGGGCTTGCCCTTGCTGGGCGGCGAGGGCCGCTTCCGGCTGCTGGAGCGAGCGGCGACCGGCCTGGCCTACTTGATCCACTACCCGGCGGGGGTTGCTTCACCGCCACACGCGCACGACCACGACTCGATCGTCTACGTCCTTTCGGGCCGCCTGCGAGGTGCGGTGGAGGGCGTGGAGGCCGTCCTCGAGCCGGGTGATTCGGTCGTGCACCCACGCGGGGTGACCCACCACGTCGAGGCGCTGACGGACGCGATGTGGGTCGAGTTCAAGTCCCCGCTGCCCGGCCGCCCGCCGATCGCCTGAGCCCGTGTCGTCCCTCCAATCACGCGTGTCGCCCCCTCAATCACGCGTGTCGTCCCTCCAATCACGCGCGTTGAGTGCGTGAAAGCGGAAACGCCCGGCCCGCGCGAGGCGGACCGGGCGTCTCCTGGAGTGAAGCTCAGGCGTCCAGCTCGGCGAGGGCCTGCTTGGCCTTCTCGAGCTCGGCCTCCAGCGCGGCGACCTTCGCGGCCTGCGCCTCGCGGGCCTGGTTGATCACCTCGTCGATCGGGCCGGACAGGTCGCTGTGCAGCTCCTTCGCCGCCCGCGAGACCGCTGCGGCCGGGATCTCGAGGCCTTTCGCGACCCACTTCGAGCCGTTCTTCAGCTCGGCCTGCCACTCGCCGTCGGCGGTGCCGGTGACCGTGAGGGTCAGTTCGACCGTGCGGGTCTTCTTCGCCGTCGACGCCGTCGCCGCGCCCTTCGGGCGGCCGCGCTTCGGCTTCGGGGCCTCCTCGGCGGCGGGCTCGGGCGAGTCCTCCGAGGGGGCCGGGGACGCGGACTCGGTGACGGCCGCCTCGTCGGTGGAAACCTCCGAAGCCGGAGCGGCCGGAGCAGCCGGAGCCTCGGCCGAAGCCGAAGTCATTTCCTCGTCGTGCGTCAGGACATCCACGGTCATCGTCGTGTCGTCTCCTTGCCCGGGAAGGGGGTGTGGTTCGCGGCACAGCGTAGAACATGCGTTCGACTCGTGCCACACGGGGTGTCATGACAGAGCCCTCCCGGCGCGAAGCCGGAAGGGCTCTGACGGCGAGAACGCTAGCTCACTCCTCCGACTTGCCCGACTTCAGGCCCGACGAGATCAGGTCCATCACCGACGAGTCGGCCAGCGTGGTGACGTCACCGACCTGCCGGTTCTCGGCGACGTCGCGCAGCAGGCGGCGCATGATCTTGCCCGAGCGCGTCTTCGGCAGCTCCGGCACGACCATGATCTGCCGCGGCTTCGCGATCGGCCCGATCTCCTTCGCGACGTGGTTGCGCAGCGCCTGGATGGCCTCCTCGCCGCCGTCGACGGCGTTGCCGCGCAGGATCACGAACGCCACGATGCCCTGGCCGGTCGTCGGGTCGGTCGCGCCGACGACCGCGGCCTCGGCCACCGTCGGGTGCGAGACCAGCGCCGACTCGACCTCGGTGGTCGAGATGCGGTGGCCGGACACGTTCATCACGTCGTCGACGCGCCCCAGCAGCCAGACGTCACCGTCGTTGTCGTACTTCGCGCCGTCGCCGGCGAAGTAGAAGCCCTGCTCCTTGAAGCGCGACCAGTAGGTGTCCTTGAAGCGCTCTTCGTCACCCCAGACACCCCGCAGCATCGACGGCCACGGCTTGTCGAGCACCAGGTACCCACCACCGCCGGGCCCGACCTCGTTGCCCTGGTCGTCGACGACCTTCGCGGAGATGCCCGGTAGCGCCTTCTGCGCCGAGCCCGGCTTGGTCGAGGTGACGCCCGGCAGCGGCGAGATCATGATCGCGCCGGTTTCGGTCTGCCACCACGTGTCGACGATCGGCGTCTTGCCCGCGCCGATGTTCTCGCGGTACCAGATCCACGCCTCCGGGTTGATCGGCTCGCCGACCGAACCCAGCACCCGCAGCGACGATAGGTCGTACTTCTCCGGGATCTCCGCGCCCCACTTCATGAACGTGCGGATCAGCGTCGGGGCGGTGTAGTAGAGGGAGACCTTGTACTTCTGGACGATCTCCCAGTGCCGGCCCTCGTGCGGGGTGTTCGGCGTGCCTTCGTAGACGACCTGCGTGACGCGGTTGGCAAGCGGGCCGTAGACGATGTAGCTGTGGCCGGTGATCCAGCCGATGTCCGCGGTGCACCAGTAGACGTCCTCGCCGGCCTTGTGGTCGAAGACGTTGTGGTGCGTGTACGCGGTCTGCGTCAGGTAGCCGCCGGAGGTGTGCAGGATGCCCTTCGGCTTCCCGGTCGTCCCGGACGTGTAGAGGATGAACAGCGGGTGCTCGCTGTCGAAGGCCTCGGGAGTGTGCTCTTCGGACTGTCCGTCGACGAGCTCGTGCCACCAGAGGTCGCGGCCGTCGGTCCACGGAACGTCGCCCTCGAGCTTGTCGCCGGTGCGCTTGACGACGATGACCTTCTCGACGGTCTCGGCGCCGTCGAGCGCTTCGTCGACGTTGGCCTTCATCGGCGCGGCCTTGCCGCGGCGGAACTGGCCGTCGGAGGTGATCACGATCTTCGCGGCGGCGTCGTCGACGCGGGCCCGCAGCGCCGTCGGCGAGAAGCCGCCGAAGACGACGTTGTGCAGCGCGCCGATCCTCGCGCACGCGAGCATCGCGAAGATGGCCTCGGGCACCATCTGCAGCTGGATCGCCACGACGTCGCCGGCCGTGACGCCCAGCGACGCGAGTGCGTTGGCAGCCTTGGAAACTTCGGTTTTCAGCTCGGCGTAGGTGATGTCCCGGGTGTCGCCCGGCTCGCCGACCCAGTGGATCGCGACCTGGTCGCCGTGGCCGGACTCGACGTGCCGGTCGACGCAGTTGTAGGCGACGTTCAGCTTGCCGCCGACGAACCACTTCGCGAAGGGCGCATTGGTCCAGTCCAGTACCGTGGTCCACTTCGTGTCCCACGTGAGCCGCTCGGCCTGCTTGGCCCAGAACGCTTCGCGGTCGGCGTCCGCCTCGGCGTAGAGATCGGCCTTCGCATTGGCCTGGCCAGCGAATTCGTCACTGGGCGGGAAGGTGCGGCTCTCGGTGAGCAGGTTGTCCAGGGCTGGGGACTGCTCGGTCATGGTTGCAAGGCCTCCTGTAGTGCGCCGACATGACGGCTAGCGGCACGCTAGCGACGTTAGTCCGCCTTGTAAAAGGTTGCACCCACGTTGGCCGGCCGGTTCACCGTGCCAGGCGAGCCGCGGTGACTAAGCGTTCGTTCAGCCGGGCCTTCGCGGCCGGCCACTCCGGCGCGAGCATCGAGTAGAGGACGGTGTCGCGCGACGACCCGTCGGGCCGGATCCGGTGCGCGCGCAAGACGCCTTCGCGAAGCGCGCCAAGCCGTTCGATGGCGCGTTGCGAGCGAAGGTTCCGTATGTCCGTCTCCCACGCGACCCGTTGTGCGTCAAGGGTTTCGAACGCGTGCGTGAGCAGGAGCAGCTTCGACTCGGTGTTCAGCCCGGTGCGCTGCCAGTCCGCGCCGATCCACGTGTGGCCGATCGACAGGATCCGGTGCTGCTCGACGACCTGGTAGTACGACGTCGTCCCGGCGACCCGGCCGGAGGTGACGTCGATCTGCGCGAACGCCCGGCGATCGGGGTCGGCGAGCGCCTGCTCGACCAGCCGCTCGGCCGCGGGGAGGTCCTGCGGCTGCCGGCTGCTCAGCCAGGCCCAGATGCCCGGGTCGGCGCCGGCTTCCAGGAGGCCCTTGGCGTGCTCGGGGGACAGCGGCTCCAGGCGGACGTGCTCGCCGGACAGGGTCGGTCGGGTGTTCCAGTCGCTCACGTGAAAACGGTAGATCGGTCAGTGGCTGCTCCGGATAGCCAATTTCTGATCATTTTCAGAGGCCACTTCCGGGTTGCCTATGCTCGGCGGACCACGACGGAAGGACGGGCTCGATGGGCGAAGAGCGGGAAGAGCTGAGCTGGGAGCTGTTCGGCACGGCGAGCCGTGAACTGGCTCACACCATCGCCGAAGACGGCTTCGCGCCGGACCTCATCCTCTCCATCGCCCGCGGCGGCCTGTTCGTGGCCGGCGCGCTCGGCTACGCGCTCGACGTCAAGAACCTCCACGTGATGAACGTCGAGTTCTACACCGGCGTCGACCAGCGCCTCGACCTGCCGGTGATGCTGCCGCCGGTGCCCAACGTCGTCGACCTGACGAGCAAGAAGGTGCTGATCGCCGACGACGTCGCCGACACCGGCGCCACGCTCAAGCTGGTCCGCGACTTCTGCCTCGAGCACGTCGCCGAGGTCCGCTCGGCCGTCGTCTACGAGAAGCCGCATTCGACGGTGAAGTGCGAGTACGTCTGGCGGCACACCGACCGCTGGATCAACTTCCCGTGGTCGGTCCTGCCGCCCGTGGTCACCCGCGAAGGACAGGTGCTCGACGCATGAGCGACCCCCTGAAGCCCCTCCTCGACCTCGAAGGCGTCGCGGCGGCGGCGAAGTCCGCGCAGGACGCGGTGTTCGCGGTCCACCGCCTGCCCGCGAACCTCCGCGGCGGCGCGGCGACGGCGGCGGAGGCGTCCGTGCGCGCAGCTCGCGCATCGGCCGGCATCGAAGGCGCGAACCCGGAACTGCCCCTCGACGGCGCGGTCGCCGACCCGGTGCTGGCCGGTGCCCTGCGCGTCGCGGAGACCCTGGAGTCGCTGCTGCCGACGTGGCGCCGGGCGCCGCTGCAAGCCTTGGCACGCCTGCACGTCCTGGCCGCGGCGGACCTCGTCGACGACCTGGACGCGTTGGGGCGCCCGCACTCCGGCGGCGGCCGGCTGGAGCTGCTGGCCCAGCTGGTGACCGGGGCGACGTCGGTGCCAGGCCCGGTCCTGACGGCGGTCGTCCACGGGGAACTGCTGGCGCTCAAGCCGTTCGGCAGCGCGGACGGCGTCGTCGCGCGAGCCGCCGCCCGGCTGACGATGGTGGCGACGGGCCTGGACCCGAAGTCGTTGAGCGTGCCCGAAGTGGCGTTCTTCCGCCGGGTCCCGCGTTACCTCGAAGCGGCGGAGGGATTCGCGAGCGGGACGCCCGACGGCGTACGCGGATGGCTGCTCTTCTGCTGCGAAGCGTTCGAAGCCGGTGCGAGGGAAGCGAAGAGCATCTCGGACGCCGCTTCCTAACCGGACAGCTTCGCCGACCACTTCTCTTCGATCCGCCCGAACCGCCACACCGCCAGCGCGACGGCCCACGTCAGCACGAACAGCCCGACGATCCCGAACCCGACGTAGTCCAGGTTCACCGAGGCGATCGCGGCGAGCGGCCCGGACGTGATGTCCAGCTTCTCGGCGAGGATCGACACCAGCTCGATCGTCCCGATGAGCAGCGCCACCGCGACCGACAACGCCGTCACCGTGATGTTGTAGAAGATCTTGCGCACCGGCTTCGCGAACGCCCAGCCGTAGGCGAAGTTCATGAAACAGCCGTCCACGGTGTCGAACAGGCTCATCCCGGCCGCGAACAGGATCGGCAGCACGAGGATCGCGTACCAGGGCAGCGCGAACGTCGCCGCGCCCGCGGCCAGCACGAGCAGCCCGATTTCGGTCGCCGTGTCGAAGCCCAGCCCGAACAGCAGCCCGACCGGGTAGATGTGCCACGGCTTGCGCACGGCCTTCGTCGCCCCGCGCAGCAGGCGGTTCATGACACCGCGGTTGTCCAGCTGGTGCTCCAGCGCGGCCTCGTCGAACTCGCCGCGGCGCATCTGCCGGAACACCCGCAGGATCCCGACGAGCACCACCAGGTTGAGGATCGCGATCACGTACAGGAACACGCCGGACACCGACGTCCCGATCACGCCGGTCGCCTGGTGCAACGCCGACGAGTCGTCCTCGACCTGCCCGGCCAGCGCGCGGACGCCCAGCGACAGCAGCAGGCACAGCACGAACACGATCGTCGAGTGCCCGAGGGAGAACCAGAACCCGACCGACAGCGGCCGCTGGCCGTCGCTCATCAGCTTGCGGGTCGTGTTGTCGATCGCGGCGATGTGGTCGGCGTCGAACGCGTGCCGCATGCCCAGCGTGAACGCCGTGACGCCCAGCCCGATCCCGAACACGCCGGACGTGCCCAGCGCGTAGTGGTGCGGCGCGACGAACGCCGTGAGCACGCCCCAGCCCACGACGTTCAGCAGCAGGATGACTCCGCCCATCCCGCCGATCGACACCCACTCGCGACGCGACAGCCTGCGCCGCGAGTCCTCGTCCGTGCCCGCCATCGCCACCTGCCCTTCCTCATCTGAGAGGTTAGACAGATGAACAGGTGAAGATCTAGCTCGCTCGCACCCTCAAGTTGTCCAACGCCTTGCGCACGTGCCCGCCGGACGCGTGCAAAGCCTTCGCGGCGCTCTTGACGTCCTCGCCGGACAGCACGTGCACCAGCGCCACCTTGAGGTCGCCCCCGGCCTCGGTGAGCGCGTCCGAGCAGTCCGCCATCGTCATGCCGGTGGCTTCCTGCAGGATCCGGATGGTCCGGCCGCGCAGCTTCGCGTTCGTCGCCCGCATGCTGACCATCAGGTTGGAGTAGGTCCGGCCCAGCTTGATCATCGTCGCCGTGGAGAACGACGTCAGGATCATCTTCTGCGCCGTGCCCGCCTTCATCCGGGTCGAGCCGGCGATCGCCTCCGGACCGGTGTCGACGGCGATGAGCACGTCCACCCCGGCCGGCTTCGCGGCCTTGGCGTTGCCCGAGACCAGCCCGGTCCGGGCACCCTGGCGGGACGCCGCCAGCAGCGCACCCAGCACGTACGGCGTCCTGCCCGACGCCGTCAGGCCCAGCACGAAGTCGCCGGGCTGCACCATCGCGGCCATCTCGGCGGCCCCCGCCGCCGAGTCGTCCTCCGCGTTTTCGACGGCGTGCCGCAGCGCGCGCTCACCGCCGGCGTGGTGCGCGATGAACCAGTCGCCCGGCACGTTGAACGTCGGCACCAGCTCGGCCGCGTCCAAGGTGGCCAGCCGCCCGGACGTGCCCGCGCCGACGTAGTGCACCCGGCCCCCGGCCCGCAGGGCGTCCACCGCGTAGTCCACCGCGCGCGCCACCTGGGGCAGCACCGCGGCCACGGCACCGGGGACCGTGCGGTCCTCGGCGTTGATCGCGCCCAGGATCCCCGCGGTGGACATCAGGTCGATGTCCTTGGTGCGGGGATTGCGGGTCTCGGTCGGCGAATCGACGTGCACCGCCTGCACGGGGACGGTCATCATGCGCCTCACAGTTTCTCCGGTCATTACTTGCCGGTTTCCCGCGGACGGCGACGACCGTCCGGCCTGACCCCCAAGCGGTGCGAGCCGACTGCGTCCCTGGTCGCGTCCAGTGCGCTGACCGACGCGTCCATGTGCCGCTGCGCGACCCCGATGAACAGGCAGTCGATGACGGTGAGCTGGGCGATCCGGCTCGCCGTCGCTCCCGAACGGAACGTGGTTTCCCGGGCCGCGGTCGTCAAAACATGATCGGCGACCTCGGTGATCGGGGAGCGGGGGAAGTTCGTCACGGCGATGGTGATCGCGCCGTGCTCGCGCGCCACGCGCAGCGCCTCGACGGTGTCGGTGGTCGCGCCGGTGTGCGAGACGCCGATCGCGACGTCACCGGGGCTCAGCACCGCGGCCGAGGTGAGCATGATGTGCGTGTCCGACCACGCGAAGCACACGCGGCCGATGCGGTGCAGCTTCTGCTGCAGGTCGGCGGCGACGAAGGCGCTGGCGCCCACGCCGTAGACGTCCACGCGGCCGGCGTTCGCGACGACCTCGATCACCCGCTCGAGGGTGGCGACCTCGAGCTGGTCGGCCGTCTCCTCGACGGCACGGGCGTCGGCGAAGCTGACCTTGCCGATCACGGCGGCCAGGTCGTCCTCCGGGCCGATCTCGCCGCCGAGGTTGCGCGTGGTGCGCGCCTCGGTGCGCGCGGTGTCCGCGGCCAGCGCGATGCGCAGCTGCGGGTACCCGCCGACCCCGACGGCCTTGCAGAACCGGGTCACCGTGGTCTCGCTCGTGTTGGCGGCCAGGGCCACCTCGGTGATGCTGCGCCGCGCCACCGAGGCGGGGTCTTCCAGCACCACCTTGGCCACGCGCTGTTCGGCGCGGGCCAGGCCGGGGAGCAGGGACCGGATCCGCACCAGCGGGCTGGAGTCGGCGTCCCGCACGGCCGTCTGGACCGATACGGGCTCGGACGGTGCCGTGCCGACTACGGATTCGGTATCACTCACCGTCGGAAAGTTACTAACCGTTGGCATCTGCGACAAGGCTACCCACACCCTTCGGTCGGATCGCAACCCGTCCGTGTCTGCGGATCTGGATTTGCGATTAATCACTGACCAGAAAGTCGCCAACCAGGTCGACCTTGTTAACGAGGTCAAGCTAACGACTTGGCAACTTAGTGTCGCGGTGCAAGCGGCAAGGGGACGGTAAAATCCGGCTTGTGGTGGACGTTCGGCGACCGGCCGGTCACCGAGAGGTCAACTGCCAACCCTCCGCAGTGAAAACGGCCGGGTCTCGTTCACCGTCGAGGAGTGATCGGCCGCTCTCGGTGACTTTCACACCGTCCACCGAAACTCCTCGTCCCGTGTAACTCGGGTCGGTGCTGTAACGCCAGCGGAGGCTCACCGACGCGCCCTGCGGCAGTGTGCCCACCGCCTTCCACCAGGCGCGGTGTCCGTGTCCGGAGAGCGACGTCACGATTCCGGAGGGTGCGCCCGGTCCCGAAACCGATAGGGCGATCGGTTGCCAGTTAACGCCGTCGGTGCTCGCTTGCAGCTGAAGTGGATCTCCCTCGCCTTCGGTGTCCACGAAGGCAGCGAACGAGACGCGCGCTTGATCACTATGCGTGGTGAAAGGCCGGGTACTGAGCGTAGCGACGGCGGCGTTACCGAGCGTGCTCGTCCAGGCGTCCTTCCCGGCCACCGGCCGCACCGCCATGGCCCTGGCCAGCGACGTCGCCCAGACCTGGCGGGCGGTGTTGATCGAGCCCCAGTTCCGGCTCGGGTGCACCCGGTTGGTCAGCAGGATCGCGAACGACCGGGATTCCGGGTCGATGACCAGCGTCGTTCCCGTGTAGCCGGTGTGCCCGGCGGTGACCGGCGACGCCAGCGCGCCCATGTACCAGGGCTGGTCGAGCTCGAAGCCGAGTCCGTGCGAGTCGTCCGGGAACTGCTGGTTGTAGTTCGTGAGCAGCTGCCGGACGGTGTCCTGCCGCAGGATCCGGTGCCCGCGGTAGCTGCCGCCGTTGAGGATCGCCTGGGCGAGCGTGGCCATGTCGCCGGCGGTGCTGAACACGCCGGCGTGCCCGGCGACGCCGCCGAGCGACCACGCGTTCTCGTCGTGCACGCTGCCGCGCACCATCCCGCGCGGCGGGTTCGCCTGGAACTCCGTCGCGGCGATCCGGGCCAGCTTGGCGGCGGGCGGGTTGTACCCGGTGTCGGTCATGCCGAGCGGCGCGGTGATCCGGTCGTGGACGACCTTGTCGAGCGATTGCCCGGTCAGCTTCTCGACGATGAAGCCGAGCGTGAGCAGGTTGATGTCCGAGTAGAGGTACGTCGTGCCCGGCTTGTTCTTCAGCGGGCTGTCGAGCACCGCCTGCCGGCGTGACGGGATGTCCGGGTAGCCCGCCCAGAGCGACGGGATCGGGTCGGCGTCGAACCCGGAGACGTGCGTGAGCAGCATCTTGACCGTGATGGCGGCCTTGTCGCCGGTGGCGAACTCCGGGAAGAACCGGCTGACCGGCGTGTCGATGGTGAACTGCCCGCGTTCGACCAGCTGCATGACGGCGATCGAAGTGAACAGCTTCGAGATCGACGCCATGTCGAAGATCGTGTCGTTCTTCATCGGGACCTGCTGGTCCGCGGGCAGTTCGGTGCCTGCCGCGTCGGCGTACCGCAGCGCGCCGCCGACCGCGTACCGGTCGACGACGACGCCGTCGTGCGCGAGGAGGCCGACCGCCCCGGAGAAGTGCGGGTGCCCGGACGCGTCCGGCCTCGTCCAGCTCGCCAGGAAGTCCTCGGCGGCCTTCACCGGCGCCGGGTCGAGGCCGACGTCCTGGGGCCGTCCGTCGCGCAGCGTCGTCCACGGCGGGGCGAACCCCTGCTGCGGCCGGTCGAAGCGGCCGGCCGCCGGATCGTGGCTGGTGATGGCGCTGGCTCCCGAGGTCAGAGTGGTCAGCGCGACCAGCACGCCGGTGGCCGCGACGAGCACCTTCCTAGCACGCACGAGTCTCCCCCTCAGCGGTAGAGCAGGTAGTGGCGGCGTCTCCGGTCGAACCCGGCCAGCTCGGCCCGCCAGGCACCGGTGACCTCGTCGACGCCCGCGCCGGCGTCGATCATGGTCCGGAGCCGGTCGGACCCGGACAGCTTGTCGATGTAGTTGTCGGGCCGCCAGGCGAACACGTCCGGGTGTAGGGCCTTCGCCGTGACGAGCATGGCGACCGCGGTCCGGATCGCGTCGAAGGCACGTGGGTCGCTGACGGACAGCTGCACGCCGCCGCACGTCTGGTTGACGAACTTGCTGAACGTCGGGACGAAGTAGGTCTCGCGGAACTTCGCTCCGGGCAGCTGCTCGTCTTCGAGCTTCTCGCGCCAGCGCCAGTCGAGCCCGGGCGCGCCGATGATCTCGAACGGCCGGGTCGTGCCGCGGCCCTCGGAGAACACCGTGCCCTCGAACATCCCGGTGCCCGGGTAGACGAACGCGGTGTCCGGCGTCGGCATGTTCGGGCTCGGCAGCACCCAGTTCAGCCGGGTTTGGGCGAAGAGCGTGTCGCGCTGCCAGCCGCGGACCTGGACGACGTCGAGCTTGAGCTCTTCACCCGGCAGGAACTCCCCGGCGAAGAAGCGGGCGAGCTCGCCGACGGTCATGCCGTGCTGCTGCGCGATCGGCTGCCGCCCGATCCCGGAGGCGAACTTCGGGTCGAGCACCGGCCCGGCCGCGCGGCCACCGAGCGGGTTCGGCCGGTCGAGCACGACGAAGGCGGCTTTGACCTGCGCCGCGGCCACCATCGCGGTGTAGAGCGACCAGATGTAGGTGTAGAAGCGCGCGCCGACGTCGGCGATGTCGAAGACGACCGTGTCGACGCCCGCCTTGGTGAACAGCGAAGCCAGCTTCGCCGCGTCGACGCCGTACGCGTCGTAGACCGGGACGCCGGTGCGAGGGTCGGTGTAGTCGCCTTCGGAGCCGCCGGCTTGCGCGCTGCCGCGGAAGCCGTGTTCCGGGCCGAAGGCCGCCACCGGTTTCACGCCGGCGGCGACCATCGAGTCGACGATGTGGTCGCCGTTCAGCAGGACGCCGGTCGGGTTCGACAGCACGCCCAGCTTGCGGCCCTTGAGGGGACGCCAGCCCTGCGCGGCCAGCTGCTCCGCGCCGGTGAGGACCCGGCCGGCCGTCTCCGCTGCTTCGGGTTGGGCTCCGGCGACGGCCGAGCCGCCCGCCAGCACGGGGACGGCGAGCGCGCTCGCGCCGAGGAAGTGCCGCCGGTTGAGGTTCACCAGGTCAGCCCGTGGCCGAAGGGGTACTTCACGGTCTGCACGTCGGCGCCCGCCGGGATGTCGACCGGCAGCTTCCCGACCGGTTCCGTCTCGCCGAGGATGACCTTGGCCAGCGCCTCCAGGGTCGGCCCGATGTAGCCGTAGGTGGCCAGCCACGTCTTCACCGCGCTCGGGTAGCCGGCGTCGTACGGGATCTGCGCGGCGACCGCGACGACCGGCTTCCCGGTGGCCTGCAGCGCGTCGAGCAGCTTGGTCTGCAGGGGGTAGGTGGCGATGTTGTTCGTCAGCACGACCACGAGGTCGGCGGTCTGTGCCTTGGCGACGGCCTGCGCGATTTGGGCGTCCGTCGGCGTCTGACCGGTCTGGTAGGCCGTCGCGGCCGTGCCGTGTGCGGTCAGCTTCTGCGCGAGGGTCGTGGTCGTGGAGACGCCCCAGCCGGTGACGAGCGTGGTCGCGGGCTTCTGCTTCAGGGGCAGGAGACCGGCGTCGTTCGCGACGGCCGTGATGCCGCGGTCGGCGATGTCCTGGGCGGTCGCGAGGTTCGACGGCGTGCCGACGGTCTTCATCACCCGGTTCGGGTCGACGAACGGCGAGAAGAGGATGCCGCTCTTGAACTTGAGCTTGAGCACGCGCAGCACGCTCTGGTCGATCCGCCGCATCGGGATGTCACCGGACTTCACCGCGGCCAGGACCGAGTCGATGGCGACGTCGAGGTGCACCGGCATGAGCAGCTGGTCGACACCGGCCTTCAAGGCGAGGACGGGGATCTCGGCGTCGCTGTGCAGCTCGCGCACGCCCTGCATTTCGAGCGAGTCGGTGATGACGACGCCGTCGTAGCCGAGTTCGCCGCGCAGCTTCCCGGTGACGATCGGCTTCGACAGCGTCGCGGGTTCGAGCGACGGGTCGAGGCTGGGGAACTGGATGTGCGCGGTCATGATCGAGTCGACGCCGGCCTTGATGGCGGCCTTGAACGGCGGCACGTCGGTGGCCCGCCACTGCGCCTCGGTGCTGTCGATGCGCGGCAGCCCGGTGTGGCTGTCGGTCGGCGCGGCGCCGTGGCCGGGGAAGTGCTTGGCCGTCGCCGCGACGGACTTCTCGAAGCCCTTGACCTCGGCCGTGACGAAGTCTCCGGCCAGGCCGGGCTGCCCGGAGAAGGACCGGACGCCGATGACCGGGTTGACGGGGTTGGAGTTGACGTCCGAATCGGGCGCGAAGTCCTGGTTGATGCCGACGGCCCGCAGCTCCCGGCCGAGGATCGTGGCGGCCTGCGTCGCCCGGTTCGTGTCCCGCCCGGCGGAGATGGCCATGGCGTTCGGGAACTCGGTGGCCGGCGCGCCCATCCGCGTGACGGTGCCGCCTTCCTGGTCGGCGGCGATCTGCAGCGGGATGTGCGCCCCGCTCGTGACGGCGGCCTTCTGGAGCCCGTTGGACAGCTTGGCGACCTGCACGGGATCGTCGAAGTTGTCGCGCGAGTCGTTGTTGAAGTAGATGACCCCGCCGAGGTGGTACTTCGCGACGACCTGCGCGGGGGTGTCGACGCCGAAGTCGGCCTGGTTCTTCGGGTTGACCTCGTCGGCGGTCTTGCCGTTCACCCAGGTGACGAACAGCTGCCCGACCTTCTGCTCGAGCGTCAGCCCGCGCAGGGCCTGCGTCGCCGCGGCCTCGGCCTGCGCGTCCACGCTCACGCTCGGTGCACTCGCCGCGGTCGCGACACCCACACCGGTGAAGGCGAGCACCCCCACGACGGGCAGGGCGAGCGCATGGAACCTCCGATTTCGGGTCGTCACGACTCAGCCTCCCAGAAAGTAGCGGGCGCCGTCGGACGTGAGAAGTCCACTCGGAGGCGCCAGTATCGGGAAGCTACTCACCGAATCCGGCGATGTCCATCGGCCGACCGCACGAACGCGCCAGTCGTACCCGGATCGGTAGCAAACCCACCGCCCGTGTCGACCCTTCAATCACGCGTGTCGACCCCCCAATCACGCGTGTCGACTCCCCAATCACGCGTGATGCCCCGGCCCGCCCGTCTCTTGCGCCGGCCGACCCCCCCAAATAGACGAGGCGGCGCCCGTAGCCGAAGCCACGGGCGCCGCCTGCAAGCGCGAACTTCTCGGGCGACCAAGCGTGCAACTCTGGTCGTACCTACATGGACTCGGCGTGTGGCGTCCCACTACGCAGTCCCTAGACGACGAGCCTCCCGCGGCGCGCTGCGCGTGGGTACCCGGAGTCCGCGCACGGAGGTTTGCCGGGGTGGAACAGGCTTCTCTTCTACCTGTTCCCTGGCCGACCGAACGTCCGCACCTACTTTCTACGCCGTGAGCCCGGTCACTTCAAGTGCGCGGACGGGTGCACCGGTACAGAGGCTGGATCGGGTGACACGGACACCCTCCGCGACGGACAATTCGGGGCTGGGCCAAGCAAAGTGGAGGCCGTACGGCCGTGTGGGTGGCGGGTGTCCGGCTAGCGCGACCGACGGCGACGGCTGAGGCCGTACCAGGTCGCTCCGGCGGCCACCGCGCCGACGCCGAGGGCCACCATTCCGGCCGATCGCGTCGGGATCCGGGTGCGCAGCGACATCGGCCGGTCGAAGGCCAGGATCGGCCAGCCGCGCTCGAGGGCCTCCCGCCGCAGGAGCTTGTCCGGGTTGACCGCGTGCGGGTGCCCGACGACCTCGAGCAGCGGGATGTCGGTGCTCGAGTCGGTATAGGCGAAGCACTCGGCGAGGTCGTAGCCGTACGTAGCGGCGAGCTGCTTCGCGGCGACGGCCTTGTTGGCCCCGTAGCAGTAGAAGTCGACTTCGCCGGAGTAGCGACCGTCGACGATCTGCATCCGCGTGGCCACGCTCCGGGTCGCGCCGAGCATCTCCGCCACCGGCGCGACGACCTCTTCGCCGGTCGCCGACAGCACGATCACGTCGTGCCCGTCTTCGCGGTGACGCGCGATCAGCTCCGCCGCCTCCGCGTACACGAGCGGGTCGACGACGTCGTGCAGCGTCTCGCGCACGATCGCCGAGACCTGGGCGACGTCCCAGCCGGCGCACAGCGCGGAAACTTCGGCGCGCAGCCGCTCGGTTTTGTTCTCGTCGGCACCCGCGAGTGAGAACACAAGCTGCGCGTATGCGCTTCGCAACGCCGCGCGACGGTTGATCAACCCTTCTTTGAGGAGGGGCTTGCTGAACGCCAGCGCGCTCGACGAAGCGATGATCGTCTTGTCCAGGTCGAAGAACGCGGCCACCGCGTGCTCCGGGCCCGGCTTCCGGATGCGCGACGGCGCGCTGCTCGGTTCGGCCACCCGCCCAGGATAGGAGCTTGATCGCGGGGCGTCCCGTTGATCCACCACGCGCGCGTCGCGCCGGGCGGAAAATCCATGACAGGCAGGCACTTCGGGCGCGCTGTGCCGTTATCGAACTGTGTGCCTCATCCGATGCGCGAACCTGCGCCGGGCGGAGTTACAGTGAGGGAGCCCGGTGTCCAACCGGGCCGGTTCAGTCCGACCCCCCGGGGCTGAACCCACGGCGGCCCCCGTCCCTCCCCCCTGGCGGGGGCCGCCCTCTTACCTCCCGATTGCCTTTCCCGGTTCGGTTTCCGCTTTTCGCGCCGAGACCTTTTTGCCTTCCGCTTACCTTCGGCATTTCCCATCGCCTTGTGAATCATCGATCGCGAAGCGCACGGAATCTTCGCGTGCGGATATCCGTGCTGATTTCCACCGCAGATGCGTCGATCCTGCCACGCGCCACCCACGGAACCGGTTCGAAAGGGGCGCAAGGGCGGCAGTTGTCCACAACACCCCGGTTGTCCACAGCCGGCCGCCCGACCCGTTGTGCCGCCCCACCCCCGCCCGCGACGGTGGAACCCGGGCCACCCACGGCCCGCACCGACGACGGGGGAGGAACGCATGACGGGGGAACGACCGCTGGTGATCGCCGCGGACGAAACCGTGCTCGACGAGATACTGCGCGTGGCCGCGGTCGCGGGCTGCGAGCTCGACAGCGCACCGGACCTGACAGCGGCGAGCGGGCGCTGGGCCCGAGCGCCGCTGGTGGTCCTCGACGAAGAAGCCGTGCGGCACCCACCGGCCCTGCCCCCGCGCGGCGGGGTCCTGCTGGTCTGCAAGGGCAGCCCGGGTCCGGAGACGTGGGAGCACGCGTTCCGCGGCGGCGTGGAGCGCGTGATCTCGTTGCCCGACGAGGAAACCGCGTTGGTCGGCGCGTTCGCGGACGTCGTCGAAACACCGGCGGAGCAACCCGGCCTGGTCCTCGGCGTGGTTGGCGGCCGCGGCGGCGCGGGTGCGTCGGTGTTCGCGGCCACCCTGGCCCTGACGGCCGCCCGCGACCCGGGAGGCGCGTTGCTGCTGGACTGCGACCCCCTCAGCGGCGGCCTGGATGTGTTGCTCGGCTTGGAAAAGACGCCCGGAACACGCTGGCCGGACGTCCAGCTGAGCGGCCGGGCATCGGTCTCCTCACTGGCGGCGGCCCTCCCACAGCGAAGCCACCGCGGCAGCAGCCTCCCGGTGCTCGCCTCCGGCCTCGAAGGCAAAGGCCCGGACGTCGAGTCGTTGTCGGCGATCCTGACCGCAGGCCGACGCGCGGGCCGGACGGTGGTGTGCGACCTCCCGCGCAGTCTCGACGAGGCGGCCGAGGAGGTGGCGCTGAGAGCCGACCTGGTCCTGCTGATGGTGCCGATGGAGTTCCGAGCCTGCCTGGCGGCGAAGAAGGTCCTGGGACGCCTGTCGAAACTGACGGCACGCATCGGCATCGTGGCATGTGGACACTCGAAGGACCCGTCCGTGACCACGGAAACCCTGATCGGCCCACCCCTGATGGCCTCAATGCCCCCGGAGCGCAACCTCTGGGGAGCCGTGGAGCGCGCGGAGTTCCCCACGAAACCAAGAGGCCCACTGGCGACAACGGCCGCGCAGATCCTTCAGACAGCCCGCCGCGAAGCCCAGGCGGCCGCCCGATGACCCCCACAGCGGCCGGTCTCCGCACCAAAACCGCCCCGACGAGGGTGTCGGACCTGTTGCTGCCAACGGTCATCAGCCTCCTGACCCGAGCCCCGGCAAGAGCGGAAGCGTTCTCAGCACTGCTACAGCCCGAGCCCAAGCCTCCGGCTTGCTCACGCTTGTCGCCAGGCACCCGCGTCACCGCAGCGCGCGGGGACCACGCTGCGACACCACCGCGCGCCGACCCACCGCCTGGCACTCGTGTCACCGCATTGCGCGGCGGCGAGTCGGCGATCCGGCGCCCTTCCACACCACCGCGCCTCACCCTGCGCGCCGACCCACCGCCCGGTACCCGCGTCACCGCATCGCGTGGCGGCCACTCGGCGATCCGGCGCCCTGCCATACCACCGCGCCTCACCCCGCGCGCCGACCCACCGCCCGGTACCCACGTCACCGCAGCACGCGACCACCCGCCGGCCACCCCACAACCCACGCACCGACCAAGACGGGCAACCCCATGACCACCGACTTCGTGGACCGCGTCCGCAACCGCCTCGCGGGCGACCGCCGCCGAGCCGATCCGGTCGCCGTCGCGACCGCCGTCCGCGCCGAAGCGGGCGGCGCCCTCGGCCACAGCGCCGTGCTCGACGCGGCCCGCCAAGCCCGCGACGAGTTCGTCGGGGCCGGCCCGCTCGCCCCGCTCCTCGACGACCCGGCGACCACCGACGTGCTCGTCACCGGCCCGGCCGAGGTCTGGACCGACGGCCCGCAAGGCCTCACCCGCACCGGGATCCGCTTCAAAGGCGAAGAATCCGTCCGCCGCTTGGCCCAGCGCCTCGCCCTCGCAGCCGGACGCCGCCTCGACGACGCGCAGCCCTACGTGGACGGCTGGCTTCCGGGTACTGGCCCCCACGGCCGCATCCGCGTGCACGCCGTGCTCCCACCGATCGCGGCTGCCGGCACCTGCCTGTCCCTCCGCGTCCTTCGCCCGGCGACGCACGACCTCACCGCCCTCGGCGAACTCGGCGCGTTCGACGAGGCCGGAGCCAAGCTGCTCCGCAACGTCGTCTCGAGGCGCGCGGCGTTCCTCGTCACCGGCGGCACGGGCGCGGGCAAAACCACGCTCCTGGCCGCCTTGCTCGGCGCCGTCGACCCGGGCGAACGCATCGTCTGCGTCGAGGACGCCGGCGAGCTGCAGCCCGCGCACCCGCAGTTCGTCAGCCTCGTCGCCCGTCCGCCCAATGTGGAGGGTGCGGGCGCGGTCGGCCTGCCCGAGCTCGTGCGCCAGGCGCTGCGCATGCGCCCTGACCGGCTCGTGGTCGGCGAAGTCCGCGGCGCCGAAGTCGGCGCACTGCTCACCGCGCTCAACACCGGCCACGACGGCGGCGCCTGCACCATCCACGCCAACTCCCCGGCGGAGGTGCCCGCCCGCATCGAGGCACTGGCGGCGCTCGGTGGCCTCGGCCGCGACGCCGTGCACAGCCAGCTCGTCGCCGCGATCCGCGTGGTGCTGCACATGCGGCGCGAACCGGGTGGCCGCCGTCGCCTCGCCGAGGTCGGTGTCCTTCGTGCCGAACACGGCCGGGCCCGGGTCGTGCCGGTGTGGCGCGCGGGGCGGTGGACAGTCGATCGGCACCTCTTTCCGACATCGGGGGCGATCGCGTGCTGAGTCTTCTGCTGGTGCGGATTTCCTTGCTGCTGAACCCTTTCCCGCGCAATCGAAGGAGA
Organism: Amycolatopsis sp. NPDC003731; assembly: GCF_053586895.1. Lineage (NCBI taxonomy): Bacteria > Bacillati > Actinomycetota > Actinomycetes > Pseudonocardiales > Pseudonocardiaceae > Amycolatopsis > Amycolatopsis sp. NPDC003731. Next base: position 106,665 of record NZ_JBSFNC010000005.1, read on the forward strand.
CGGCGATGATCACCCCGTGGCTGCCGCTGTGCGTGGGAGCGGCTCTGGTGTGCTGGCCCGCGGCGCCGAGCCGGTTCCAGGTCATGATCGAGCCGGCGGCCACCATCCGGAAGCTCCACGGGTGGCGCGCCGTCCGCTGGCTGCTGCCGACTGCCCTCGCCGGCTTGCTGGCGGGAGCGGGCGGCGCGATCGCCGCCGGCGTGCTGACGCTGGCGTGGAGCCAAGAGTGGCGAGCCCACCGCCGGGCCACCGCGGACCTGGCGATGGCCACCCACACCGCGACCGCGTTGCGGACGATGGTGGCCGAGCTCCGGTCCGGCGCCCACCCGGTCACGGCGGCAGAAGCCGCCGCGGACGTGGTTCCGGCGCTAACAGGCGACCTCCGCGCCCTGGCGACGGCGGCCCGGCTCGACACCGAGCTGCACGCACCGGTGCTGCCGCAGCTGGCCGCGGCCTGGACGTTAGGCAAACGCCACGGCCTCCCGATGGCCGACGTCCTCGACGCGGCCCGCCGCGACGCCGAGGCGGGCGTGGCGTTCGCCCGACGGATGCGCGCGAAGCTCGCCGGGCCCCGCGCGAGCGCGGCGGTGCTCACCGGGCTGCCGGTCCTGTGCGTGCTGCTGGGGGAGGCCATGGGCGCGGCGCCGCTGCCCGTGCTGACCGGCAGCACGCCGGGCCAGGTGCTGCTGGTCGCCGGGTGCCTCCTGCTCTGGGCGGGCACGGCCTGGTGCCGGGCCCTGACCGGACGGGTGCGAATCCGATGACCGCGATCGCGCTCCTCTTCTTCGCCGGGGCCCTGCTGAGCTGGCCTGACGAAACCATCGCGCGGCGCTTCGCCCGGCTGACCGACGGCCCGAAGCCCGTCCGCAAGGGGCACCGCGCGCTACCGCCCATCGCGGTGGCAGTGGGCGGAGTCTCGACAGCGGTGCTGGTCGGCGGGGTCACCGGAGTGGTGGCAGGCACGATCGTGACGGCAACCGGGTGGTGGGCGATCCGCCGCAGCCGGCGGCCACGATCACCGGCCGTCGACATCGCCGCCAAGCTGCGGCTGGCGGGAACGCTCGACCTCCTCGCCGCCTGCCTGCGCGCCGGGCTGCCGGTGCCTTCGGCGCTGGAGGCCGTGGCCGGTGCGGCGCCCGCGGCGGCGAGGGCGGCGCTGAGCTCGACGGCCGGCCTGCTCGCCCTCGGCTCCCGGCCGGACGAGGCATGGGCGCCGGTGCGGGCCGTCCCGGGTCTCGGCGAGCTGGCCGCCACGGCGATCCGGACGTCCCGGTCGGGCGCGGCCTTCGCCACGGCGGCCGGCGACCTCGCCGGGCGGTTCCGCGACGAGCTGGCCACCGAAGCCGAGGAGCGGGCCGAGAAGGCCGGGGTGACGCTGGCCCTGCCGGTCGGTCTGTGTTTCCTGCCGGCCTTCTTCTGCCTGGGCGTGCTGCCGGTCGTCCTCGGCCTCGCGGGACGGCTCGGCCCGCTGTTCTGACCACGAACCCATAGGAAGGGAAACCCCATGCGCGCGTTCCGCCGCCGCTTCCGCTCGGACGACGGTTCCACGACGGTCGAGTACGCCATCGTCACGGTCGCCGTCGCGGCCTTCGCCGCCGTCCTCTATTCCTTGCTGACCGGGGACTCGGTCGTCTCGTGGCTGACGAACCTGGTCATGAAGGCCTTGGCGGTGCCGTCATGAGGCACAGGGACGAGGGCTCGGTGACGGTCGAGGCAGCACTCGGCTTGGCCGGCCTGACGGTGGTGACGGTCCTCCTGGTCGCGGCGCTGGCCGTGCTGACAAGCCAGCTGCGCTGCACGGACGCGGCCCGCGAGGCGGCGCGCCTGCTGGCCAGAGGCCAGCCGCAGGAGGCAACGGCCGCGGTCCACCGGATCGGCCCACCGGGCGCGGACCTGGCGTTCGAGCAAATCGGCGACGAGATAACGGCCAAGGTGACGGCCCACCCGGCGGCCGGCTTCCTCCCGGACATCCACCTCGACGCAACGGCCTACGCGGTGGCCGAACCGGGCACGGAGGTGACGAATGGCTGACAGCCAGGCCCCCGACAGAGGAGCGGCCACCATCTGGACGGCCATGGCGGTGGCGGCCCTGACCGTCGTGGCAACGCTGGCGATGTGGCTAGGGGCGACGGTGATGGCGCGCCACCGAGCGGAGTCAGCGGCCGACCTGGGTGCCCTGGCGGCGGCCTCCCACGCGAGCGAAGGCCCGGTCCGGGCATGCGAGCGCGCAAGATGGGTGGCCGACCGGATGCGAGTGACGCTCCGGACCTGCCGCTGGCAACAGCTCGACGCACTGGTCGAGGTCGAGGCAAGCACCCCGGCGATCGCGGGCTTGCCAAGACCCTCCGCCCACGCCCGCGCAGGCCCGGCGGCCGAACCAGCACGTTCAGCCCCGGCAATCTCGACGGACAACCTCGGCAGCACGCCCATCCGCCCACCCCACGGCTGAACCCGACGCGCGCCGCGGCGGCATGCCCTCCGCCTCGTGCGCGGCTGAACCGACGCGCGGCCTCGGCGGCACGCTCCATCCGCCACCCCAGGGGGAGCTGCCGCACGCAGCCCGTCATCGCGCACCTGCGACACCCGTCGCCCGTCCGCGACTTCCGTCGCGCAACCGCGACACCTGCCGTGCTCGGCGATGCCTGTCGCACACCCGCGACACCTGCCGTGCTCGGCGATGCCTGTCGCCCATCCGTGACACCCGTCGCGCACCCGCGACAACTCTCGCGCACGGGTGACGCTTGTCGCCCGTCCGCGACACCCGCGACAGCGGATCCCACCCGCGAGCCCCGCTCACCGAGGTACCCACCCCTCAGCCCCGTCGCACCTCGGCGACAGCGCAATCACTCCCGACCCGAGCCGCCCGGCGGACGCCGACCGGTCGGTATGGGGCGGTGACCGGCTGATCCGCGCGGGCGGGCGATGAGCGGCTGATTGTCACGGGCAGCGGTCGTTGGTGCACGGCGAGCGGTCGAATCGGCTGCTCACCTGGGCCGAAGCGGCGTCTCCACCGCCCCGGACGAGCGGCGGCAAACCCCGCGGATCCCGGGGTTTGCCGCGACGAACGGTCCGTGTGCGGTCGCCGTTCGCCGTCCATCCGCGCCCGGGGGTTCGGTCGGGCCGTACGGATCACTGGGCGTTCATCGCCTCGTAACCACCGGTTGTCGCGCGGGGGTTCCGGGCAATGTGCAACTTGCCGTTAAGTGAGATGTGCGACACCACGGGGTCGCGGAGAACCGGAACTTGAAGGCAGGAAACACTGATGTTGGACGCGAATTGGCCGGACAGCTGGCGCGGTGCCTTCCGCATCGAACTGCGGGCGGAGGCGATCGGTCTCGCTTGGCGCGGCTGGCCGGTGCTCCCGGGTGTCGACCCCGCCCCGCTCACCGGTGGCGACGACCTCACCTGGCGCCGTCCGGTTCCGGCCATCGACGCCTGGCGTGAGCAGATCGGCACCCACGCCCACGAAGTCGCCACCTGGTTCTCCGACCGCACCCACAGCCTGCTCGTCGCCACCGGCACCGTGCTCGACGCCATCGAGGTCGACGACGAAATCGGCAAGCGCGCCTGCCGCCTCCTCCGCGCCATCGGCCACCCCGCGCCGATCATCGCGCTGCCGAACGGTCGCTGGCTCTTCCTGACCACCGTCGCCGACCACGTGCCGGCCGAGCTGGCCTCGCGCGCCGGGATCCAGTGGCACGGCAAGGACAGCTACATCCCGCTGCCGCCGTCGCCGTTCCAGCACGGTGTCGTGCACTGGCGCGTCAAGCCCGAGGTCTGCGGCTGGCAGCTGCCGGACGCCGCCGAGGTGCACGACGTGCTCGTCCGTGCGCTGGCCGGCGCCGAAGCCTCGCAGCTGGTCCAGACCACCGCGGCCTGAAACCGGACCACCGCCGCCGGCCGGTCCCAGCCCGGCCGAGGCGGAGCAGGACACAACTCCATGGACCACCAAGTGGCCGTTCTAGGCACCGTGTTGACGCAACGCCCCGAGCACGGTGCCCAGCACAGCCACTGCCCCCGCCTTGTCCAGCGGCTCGTTGCCGTTCCCGCACTTCGGCGACTGGACGCAGGACGGGCATCCCGTCGGGCACTCGCAGGAGACGATCGCCTCCCGCGTTGCGGCCAGCCACGGGACAATCGCGGCATAACCGCGTTCGGCAAATCCCGCACCCCCGGGATGCCCGTCATGCACGAACACCGTCGCCTCCCCGGTGTCTTCGTGCCACGCGGTACTCACCCCGCCGATGTCCCACCGGTCGCACGTAGCGAACAGCGGTAGCAGGCCGATCGCCGCGTGCTCGGCGGCATGCAGGGCACCGGGGACCCGTGCCGGAACCAATCCGGCACCCCCCGGTGTCCTGCCACCCTCGCGAACGGGCCCCCGACCGTTCGCCTGGGTCTCCTCCCCGGTCCCCACCGGCCCCGCAGATTCGGTCCCCACCCGATGGCCCCCGGTCCCCACCTCGCCATCCGAACCAGCGGAACCAACCGAACCAGCCGAGTCGCCGGAACCGAGCAGCGAAGACGACACCGTGTACCAGACCGCACGGGTCCGCAGGCTCTGCTCCGGCAGATCGAGCGGCGTGTGGTCCAGGACCTCCCCGGACGGCCGTCGTCGCAGGTACCCGACCACTTGCGACGTCACGGCCACCTCGCCGAGGCAGACGCTCACCCCGCCGAAGTCCTGCTTTTCCTGGGTGCCCAGCACCGAGATGTCCACGATCTCGCGCGGCGTCGTCGTCCAGTCCGGGTTCTCCGCGTGGACCAGTGCCAGCCCCTGGTCCAGGTCCAGCTCGTCGACGACGTACGACGACCCCTGGTGCAGGTACACCGCGCCGGGGTGCACGGCGAAGCAGGCCGACCCCGGGTCGACCGTTCCGAGCATCCGGCCGGAGTCCGCCTCGACCACCGCGATCTGCTCCCCGCCGGTGCCGCGGATGCCGACTTCGGCGTGCGGCCGGTCCCGCGACGTCCAGTACCAGCCGCTCGACCGGCGCCGCACCAGCTTCTGCTCCGCCAGCTCGGCCAGCACCTCCTGGGCGGCCGCGCCGCCGAAGACCTCCAGCTCGGGCAGCGTCAGCGGCAGTTCGGCGACGGCGCACGCGAGCTGCGGCGCCAGCACGTACGGGTTCGCGGGGTCGAGCACCGCCGTCTCCACCGGCCGCGAGAGCAGCGCCGCCGGGTGGTGCACCAGGTAGGTGTCGAGCGGGTCGTCCCGCGCGACGAACACCACCAGCGCCGAATCGCCGGAGCGACCCGCCCGGCCGGCCTGCTGCCAGAACGAGGCGAGCGTGCCCGGGTATCCGGCCAGCACCACCGCGTCCAGGCCCGCGATGTCGACGCCCAGCTCCAGCGCGTTCGTCGTCGCGACGCCCAGCAGCCGGCCCGACAACAGTGCCGCCTCCAGCGCGCGACGCTCTTCCGGCAGGTAACCAGACCGGTACGCCGCAACGGTTTCCGACAACACCGGGTCCACTTCGGACAGAATGCGGCGCGCCCCCAGCGCCGCCAGTTCCGCGCCCCGCCGCGACCGGATGAACGCCAGCGACCGCGCGCCTTCCAGCACCAGGTCGGCGAGGATCCGCGACGTCTCCGCCCCGGCCGAACGCCGGACCGGCGCCCCGTTCTCCCCGGTCAGCTCCTCCAGCAGCGGCGGCTCCCACAGCGCGACCGTCCGGGCGCCGCGCGGCGAAGCGTCCTCCGTCACGGCGACACAAGACACGCCCGTCAGCCGCGAGGCGAACGAAGCCGGCGAAGCCGTCGTCGCCGAAGCGAGCACGAAGACCGGCGAAGCGCCGTAGTGCTCGGCCACCCGCCGAAGCCGGCGAAGCAGCAGGGCGACGTGCGAGCCGAAGACGCCGCGATAGCTGTGGCACTCGTCGACGACCACGCAGCTGAGCCGCCGGAAGAACGTGGCCCACCGGCCGTGCGCCGAGAGGATCCCGCGGTGCAGCATGTCCGGGTTGGTGAACACCCAGTTCGCGTGCGCGCGCACCCAGTCGCGCTCGGCCATCGGCGTGTCCCCGTCGAACGACGCCGCCCGCACCCCCGGCACGTCCAAAGAGGACACCGAACGCAGCTGGTCCGCGCCCAGCGCCTTCGTCGGCGACAGGTACAGGGCGTTCGCCTTCTCGCCCGCGGCCAGCCGCGACAGCACCGGCAGCTGGTAGGCGAGCGACTTCCCCGATGCCGTTCCGGTCGAAATCACTACGTGCCGGCCCTCGTACGCGTGCGCCGCCGCCTCCGCCTGGTGCGCCCAGGGCGCCGAGACGCCGCAGTCACGCAGCGCAGCGACGACCGCCGGATCCGCCCACGACGGCCACTCTGCGTAGCGCGCGGCGCGGCCCGGCAGGTCCGCGACGTGCGTGACCGGGTGCTCGCGCGACGGGATGCCGGCGGTCACCCGCCTCAGCAGCCGCTGCCCACGTGATTCGTCCACCCGCCGAGCTTGGCACAGGGGTCCGACAGTTCTGGCATCCCCAGCTGCGCCAACGGATCGGCGAAAGGGTGATCGATCAAGTGAGGAGGCTCACAAGGTAACGGAATGTACCGTCACCGGGACGGCGTGAAGACGCTGGTTGCGATACCAATACACTCCCGCAATCCACACCCTCTGTGGTGAGCGTCATGTGAGACGTGCATTGCTGCCCGGCTAGCGTGTCGCTCGGTACAGGGTCCATGCCAGCGCCGGCCGTGTCGAACCCTCGGCTTGCCGTCGACGCTGGCGCACGGCGACGTCTCATGGAGGACGAATGTCACGGCAGTTCCTCGCGGAGGGCGGCGGAAATCTCGCGCTCTCCGGAGGTGGCTACACGATTGTCGGTGTAGTCGCCGTGGTCGCGCTTGCCGCACTCGTCATCGGCTACGTCCTGCTCAAGGAGGTGCTGGCCGCAGGCCAGGGCACCGCCAAGATGCAGGACATCGCCAAGGCGGTGCAGGAAGGCGCGGCCGCGTACCTCAAGCGGCAGCGGAACACCCTCGCCATCTTCGGCGTGATCGTGTTCCTCCTGCTCTTCATCCTTCCCGCCGACGACTGGAACGAGAAGATCGGCCGTTCGATCTTCTTCCTGGTCGGTGCGGGTTTCTCGTTCGCGATCGGCTACCTCGGCATGTGGCTGGCGACGCAGGCCAACCTGCGCGTCGCGGCCGCGTCGCGTGAGGAAGGCGGCCGCGAGAAGGCGATGCGCGTCGCGTTCCGCACCGGCGGCGTGGTCGGCATGATCACCGTCGGCCTCGGCCTCTTCGGTGCCGCGGTCGTCGTGCTGGTCTACACCGGCCAGGCGCCCAAGGTGCTCGAGGGCTTCGGCTTCGGCGCCGCCCTGATCGCGATGTTCATGCGTGTCGGCGGCGGTATCTTCACCAAGGCCGCCGACGTCGGCGCGGACCTGGTCGGCAAGGTCGAGCAGGGCATCCCGGAGGACGACCCCCGCAACGCCGCGACCATCGCGGACAACGTGGGCGACAACGTCGGCGACTGCGCCGGCATGGCCGCGGACCTCTTCGAGTCCTACGCCGTCATGCTGGTCGCCGCGCTGATCCTGGGCAGCACCGCCTTCGGCGTGCACGGCCTGATCTTCCCGCTGATCGTGCCGGCCATCGGCGTGATCACCGCCGTCATCGGTGTCTACATCACCAAGGCGCGCGCGGGTGAGGGCGGCCTCGTCACGATCAACCGCTCCTTCTACATCTCCGCGGTGATTTCCGCGGTGCTGTCGGCGATCGCGGCGTTCGTGTACCTGCCGAGCAGCTTCTCCGAGTTCGGCGCCGGCTTCGAGAACAGCGGCAACCCGGCGGTCATCGCGACCGTCGCGGTGATCATCGGCATCGTGCTCGCGGCGATCATCCTGAAGCTGACCGGCTACTACACCGGCACCGAGTACAAGCCGGTCAAGGACGTCGGCCGCACCTCGGAAACCGGCCCGGCGACGGTCATCCTGTCCGGCATCTCGGTCGGCTTCGAGTCCGCTGTGTACACCGCCCTGGTGATCGGCGCCGCCGTGTTCGGCGCCTACCTGCTGGGCGGCGGCGTCGCGCTGTTCGCCGTGGCGCTGGCCGGCACCGGCCTGCTGACCACCGTCGGCGTCATCGTCGCGATGGACACCTTCGGCCCGGTTTCGGACAACGCGCAGGGCATCGCCGAGATGTCCGGTGACGTCGACGAGAAGGCCGCGCAGATCTTGACCGAGCTCGACGCGGTCGGCAACACCACCAAGGCGATCACCAAGGGCATCGCGATCGCCACGGCGGTCCTCGCGGCGACGGCGCTGTTCGGGTCCTACTCGGACGCGATCACCAAGGCGCTGTCCGGCATGGGCAACGGCGTGGTCACCGGGATGGACGCGGCGAAGTCGTTCATCAACGAGGTCGTCAGCCCGAACACGCTCGTCGGCGTGATCGTCGGTGCGGCCGTGGTGTTCCTCTTCTCCGGTCTCGCGGTCAACGCGGTGTCCCGGGCCGCCGGCGCGGTCGTCTTCGAGGTGCGCCGCCAGTTCCGCGACATCCCGGGGATCATGGAGGGCACCACCCGCCCCGAGTACGGCAAGGTCGTCGACATCGTCACGCGCGACTCGCTGCGTGAGCTGACGACGCCGGGTCTGCTGGCGGTCTTCGCCCCGATCGCGGTCGGCTTCGGCCTGGGCACCGGCGCGCTCGCCGGCTACCTGGCCGGCGCGATCGCCTGCGGCACCCTGATGGCGATCTTCCTCGCCAACTCCGGTGGCGCGTGGGACAACGCGAAGAAGCTGGTCGAGGACGGCAACCACGGTGGCAAGGGCTCGTCCTCGCACGAGGCCACCATCATCGGTGACACCGTGGGTGACCCGTTCAAGGACACCGCCGGCCCGGCGATCAACCCGCTGATCAAGGTGATGAACCTGGTCTCCGTGCTGATCGCGCCCGCCGTCGTGCAGTTCTCGATCGGTCCCGACGAGAACGCCGCCGTCCGCATCATCATCTCGCTCGTCGCGGTCGCCGTGATCGTGGCGGCGATCGTGGTGTCGAAGCGGCGGGGCACCGTCATTTCCGACACCCCGGCCGAGATCAAGGCCTGAGTTCCAGGGTGACCCCGGGCCCGGTGCGCCGCGACGCGCACCGGGCCCGGGGCCTGCCCGTCCCAGAAAGGCCCGGCGACTTGCGAAGCACCACCGAGTCGGTACCGTCGGGCCTGCCGGGACGTCGTCGGGCAGGAGGTACGCGAGTGCGGCAGCGGACGACCGTTTTCGCCGCTCTCACCACGACGATCGCCATCGGTCTCGCCGGGTGCGGGCAGCCCGCCGAAGTGCAGGCGCCGCCGCGTGACCAGGACCTTCCGGTGACGACGCCGTCGCCGCGGCCCGATCCGGTGGCGAACTGGGCGAGCGGCTACTGCGACGCGGTGACGCACCTGGTCGGCGCGCTCGCGTCACTGCCGGCCGTCGACCCCAGCACGCCGCAGAAGGCGTCCCGGACGTCCAGTGACCTCCTCGCTTCGGTCGTCGACGGGCTCGACCAGAGCCTGGCCGGGCTGAACGCGCTCGGAGCGCCGCCGCTGCCGTCGGCGGACGGCGGGCGCCAGGACGTCATCGGGCAGTTCACCGCGATCCGCGTGGAGGCCGAGAACGCGCGGCGCCGCATCGAAGCGGCCCGCGGGAACGCCGCGGCGACGAAGGAGGCCCTCGGCCAGGCCAGGGCGACGCTCGACCGCATCGACGCGCTCGACTACCTCAAGGGCCTCGACGACGTCCCCGCCCTCGCCGCGGCGCAACAGCGCACTCCGGCCTGCCGCCGGCTGGATCAGCCTGCCGGCTGAAGATCCGCGCGAGACCTGCCGCGAATCGAACTTGTGTTCTAGTATGGCGCGGTGGATCGGACGATCTCGCTCTTCTCCGCCGAGGCCAGCGGGCCGGGCCTGGGCGACCTGGCCGGCCTGTTGTGCTGCCACGGCCAGATCACCGGCTTCGGGCGCACCGCCGCCCGGCTCTCGGTGGTCGTCGAAGAGCCGTGGCGCGCTCACGTCCTGGCCGGCGAGTTCCGCTGCCGCGGTGCGGACGCCCAGGTCTCGAAGGCCGACTGCGGCCGCCCGCAGGTCCGCACGTCGTTCCGGGTCGATCTGCTGCCGCTGGCGCTGCGGTGGCTGCGTGAGGGCTGCGCGGGGCCGGTCGAGGACGACTCGGGCAAAGCGGTGCCGGACGGGTTCCGGCTGAGTGGCGCGATGCTGCGGATGTGGGCGCTGGCCGGCGGCCGCCCCGGCACGCAGGGTTACCTGCTGGGCGTCGACCCGCTCGCGCCCGGCATGCACGAGCGGCTGGTCGAAGCGCTGACGCCGTTGGGCGTCGCGGCGAAGCTCACCGGTCCGAAGGCCGACGTCCCGGCCGTCAAAGTCACCGGGAAACGCCGGCTGGAGGCGCTGCTGGAGCTGATCGGGGAGCCGCCGCCCGGCGCCGAAGCGGCGTGGCCGGGCGCGGCCCCGCAACCGGTCCCGCACCCGGAGGCCGTCACGAGCACGGCCTGACCGGGTGCGGGGGCCGCGTCAGGGCCGGGGCAGCGTGCAGCCGGCCTGGGTGAGCGCGATTTCGTTGGCCGGGGTCAGGCACGCGGGAATGCCGTAGGTCTCCTGGCCGTAGTTCGTCTTGTAGTGCACGGTGACGTTCCCGGCCTGGTCGACCTCGCACGGGTTGTTGTCCGTGCAGCGCTCGCCGTCCTCGTTGCCGGTGTTGTTCACGCCGACGACCTTGCCGCCGGAGATGATGGGCGAACCGGAGGTCCCGCCGATGGTCTGGCAGGCGGACGTGTAGCGGATCGAGTCCTTCCAGGTCCAGCTGCCCTCCTTCAACCGGTAGACGAACCCGTCGATGTTGCAGGAGTAGATGCGCTTCCAGTACCCCGAGACGACGTCGATCGCGGCACCGGCCGACGGGTGGGCGTTCGACAGTTCCAGCGGCGAGATCCCATAGCTCGCCTTGATCTGCGCGTAGGTGGTGGTGAGCTGGTAGAGCGACACGTCGGTGTCGGTCATCGTGCCGTAGACGATCTTCTTGGCCCGGAGCGTCGCCTTGTTGCTGCCGCTGGCGGTGAGCAGCGTGAACGTCCGGCTGGAGGTGCGGTTGGTGATCACCTGGCCCGGCGCCGGGAAACCGGTTTCGAGGCAGTGGCCGTTCGACATCACGAGCGCGGGCGCGGTGTCGGGCGTCGCGGCGGGCTTGACCACCGATCCCGAGCAGTTGGACAGGGCCACGGTGCCGGCGAAGTTCGCCGCGGCCGCGTTCGCCGGTGTGACCCCCAGCAATACTGTGGCGGTCGCGGCGGTGAACAGGGCGCCGAGCAGGCGTCGGGTCATGGCGGGTCCTTTCGGCTGGACGGGGAAACCAGTGAAGCGGTGACATCCCCGCGCCCACCACCGTCGAACGGAGGGTATCCGGACGGTCACGCGCTAGGCTGCGCGGGACGTGGCCGAAATCACGTGGCAGGTAACTTGGGGAAACATCGTCGAGGTCAGCGGCGATGCGCTGGGCACAGGACCGGCGGCGTGTTGGGCCACCTCCGCGCCGTCCGGCCGGGAACAGCGTGCACACTGGCAGGTCGAGACACGGGCCCTGGCAGGGACGTGGTGCAGTCCCGCGGCGGCGGGACGAGATGAGCGGAGAGCAGGACAGCGTGGCAGGAGCACGGACCAAGAAGAACGGAGCCGCGGCGGGCAACGGCGCCGGGCACCGGCGGCTGGTCATCGTCGAGTCGCCGACGAAGGCCCGCAAGATCGCGCCCTACCTCGGCGGCGGGTACGTCGTCGAGTCCTCCGTCGGGCACATCCGCGACCTGCCGCGCGGTGCCGCCGACGTCCCCGCCCAGTACAAGGGCGAGGCGTGGGCGCGGCTCGGCGTCGACGTCGACAACGGCTTCAAGGCCCTCTACGTGGTGACCCCGGACAAGAAGTCCAAGGTCACCGAGCTCAAGGGCCTGCTGAAGGACGTCGACGAGCTCTACCTCGCCACGGACCCCGACCGCGAGGGCGAAGCCATCGCGTGGCACCTCCTCGAGACGCTCAAGCCGAAGGTCCCGGTTCGCCGGATGGTCTTCCACGAGGTCACCGAGCAGGCCATCCGCGCGGCCGCCGACTCGACCCGCGAGCTGGACGCCGACCTCGTCGACGCGCAGGAGACCCGCCGCATCCTCGACCGCCTGTACGGCTACGAGGTCTCGCCGGTGCTGTGGAAGAAGGTCATGCCGAAGCTGTCGGCGGGCCGCGTGCAGTCGGTGGCGACCCGGATCGTGGTCGAGCGCGAACGCGAGCGGATGCGCTTCACCTCGGCGTCGTACTGGGACATCTCGGCGACCATGGACGCCGGTGAAGAGGCTTCGCCGCGGAACTTCCCGGCGCGCCTGGTCGCCGTCGACGGCGCGCGCCTGGCCACCGGCCGCGACTTCGGCTCGGACGGGCAGCTCAAGGCGTCGAACACCGAGGTCCGCGTGCTCGCGGAGGCCGACGCGCGGCGCCTGGCCGAAGCGCTGAAGCAGCGTGACTTCAAGGTCGCGAGCGTCGAGGAGAAGCCGTACACGCGCAAGCCGTACGCGCCCTTCATGACGTCGACGCTGCAGCAGGAGGCCGGCCGCAAGATGCGGTTCACCTCCGAGCGCACCATGCGGATCGCGCAGAAGCTGTACGAGAACGGCTACATCACCTATATGCGTACCGACTCCACGACGCTGTCGGAGTCGGCGATCTCGGCCGCGCGCAGCCAGGCCACGCAGCTGTACGGCAAGGAGTACGTCTCGCCGACGCCGCGCCAGTACACGCGCAAGGTCAAGAACGCGCAGGAGGCCCACGAGGCGATCCGGCCGTCGGGCGAGGTCTTCCGCACGCCGGGCCAGGTCGCGGGCGAGCTGGACACCGACGAGTTCCGGCTCTACGAGATGATCTGGCAGCGCACGATCGCGTCGCAGATGGCGGACGCCAAGGGCACGACGATGTCCGTGCGCATCGTCGGCAACGCGACCTCGGGCGAGGAGTGCACCTTCGCCGCTTCGGGCCGCACGATCACCTTCGCTGGCTTCCTGAAGGCGTACGTCGAAGCGGTGGACACCGAGACCGGTGGCGAAGCCGACGACAAGCAGAGCCGCCTACCGGTGCTGGAGAAGGACCAGGCGCTGACGGCGTCCGAGCTGAACCCGGACGGCCACACCACCTCGCCGCCGGCGCGGTACTCGGAGCCGAGCCTGGTCAGCAAGCTGGAAGAGCTGGGCATCGGCCGCCCGTCGACGTACGCGTCGATCATCAAGACCATCCAGGACCGCGGCTACGTCTGGAAGAAGGGCTCCGCGCTCGTCCCGTCGTGGGTCGCGTTCGCCGTGATCGGCCTGATGGAACGGCACTTCGAGCGGCTGGTCGACTACGACTTCACCGCCGGCATGGAGGACGAGCTCGACCGCATCGCGGCCGGTGACGAGCAACGTGCGCAGTGGCTGTCGAAGTTCTACTTCGGCGGCGACATGGGCGTCGACGGCTCGATCGGCCGCCTGGGCGGGCTCAAGAAGCTGGTCGAGGGCAGCGTCGAGGACATCGACGCGCGGGAGATCAACTCGATCCCGCTGTTCAGCGACGCCGACGGGCACACGGTCGTGGTCCGCGTCGGGCGCTACGGGCCGTACCTGGAGCGCGAGGTCAACGGCGAGTCGCAGCGCGCGAACCTCCCCGAGGACCTGCCGCCGGACGAGCTGACGCAGGAGATCGCGGAGAAGCTGTTCGCGACCCCGCAGGAGGGCCGCACGCTGGGCACGGACCCGGTGAGCGGGCACGACATCGTCGCGAAGGAAGGCCGCTTCGGGCCATACGTGACCGAGGTGCTGCCGGAGATCGAGATCCCCGAGGACGCCACGGCCGCGCAGAAGAAGGCGCTGAAGGCGAAGGCGCCGAAGCCGCGGACGGGCTCGCTGTTCAAGTCGATGGACATCGAGACCATCACGCTGGACGACGCGCTGAAGCTGCTCTCGCTGCCGCGCGTGGTCGGCAAGGACCCGGAGTCCGGCGACGAGATCACGGCGCAGAACGGGCGCTACGGGCCGTACCTGAAGAAGGGCACGGACTCGCGGTCGCTCTCGACCGAGGACCAGCTCTTCTCGATCACGCTCGAAGAGGCGCTGAAGATCTACTCGGAGCCGAAGCAGCGTGGCCGGTCCGCCACCGCGAAGCCGCCGCTCAAGGAGCTCGGCGACGACCCCGTGTCGGGCAAGCCGATGGTGGTCAAGGACGGCCGCTTCGGCCCGTACGTGACCGATGGCGAATACAACGCGACGCTGCGGAAGGGCGACGAGATCGAGTCGCTGACCGCGGAACGGGCGGCCGAGCTGCTGGCGGAGAAGCGGGCCAAGGGGCCGGCGCCGAAGCGGAAGGCGCCCGCGCGCAAGCCGGCTTCGACGACGGCGAAGACGGTCAAGGCGGGCACGACCAAGAAGGCGACCACGGCCAAGCGCTCGAGCTCGACCGCGACGAAGGCCAAGTAAGACCCGAGGGCCTCCTCTGCTGGGGAGGCCCTCGGCGTCACACCTTCAGGTGACACCTCGAACGGATGTTCGGGAAATTGTCGGTGGTCCCGGGTTTCATGAACGCGTGACCACCACACCACGCACCGTGCACACGGTGACCACCAAGATCCTGAAGCCGGTCCGGGCGGCGGCCGCCGGCAGTTCCACCGCCCTGGACCTGATGGAGGCGCTGCCCGAGTTTCCGGGCAGCGGCGGCGTCTGCGGCGTGGCCGTCGCGATGTCCGACGAACCGTGGACCTCGGCGTTCTTCGACGACCGGACCGCGTTCGGCGTCGCCGGGGACGGGTTGAGCCTGTCCGGGCCCTCGCCGGGCGGCGTCGCGAAGTTGCTGCGGCTGGCGTTGACGCGCCTGCCGCCGCTGCCGCCGGTGCCGGGCGAGGGGCTGTACCTCGACGCCGACGAGCGCGGCGTCCTCGAACCCGAGCAGGAGTGCCTCGTCCTGGATCTGATGGACGATCTGCGGCGGACCCGGCGTGGCACCGTCCAGTTCGACATCCACCGCGACGGCTCACCGCCGCAGTGGGAGATGCTGGCGTTCGTCGACGACGACCGCGGCCGGCACCTCGCGGCCTTGAGCAGACCCAAGGGCGGCCACCGCCGGCTCTGGTGGCTGCCCGGGACCGTGGAGAGGCTCGCCGAGTTCGTCGAAGGGCGGGTGCCGGAGCATGGCTGAGCCGCTCGCCGACCGCTCACCGACCGATGTCACCCTCTCGAACATATGTGCGAGAAATTGTCGGTGCCAGGGTGTTCAATCGAGGGGTGAGCAACGCAGTCGCCGTCTTCGACGTCATCGACGAGGTCATCGCCCCGCTGTCGGCCGAGGTGCCGGAGCGGCCCTCGGTGATGGAGTTCTACGACCCCGAGTTCGAGATCCCGCCGGTGCTGGCGGACACCGGACCGCTGCCGGGGCGTCGCTCCGCGCCCGCGTCAAGCCTTGCGGACGAGGTGGAGCAGTACACGCGTTTCGTGGCGGGGATGGCCGCGATCGGCCTCGCCCCGGGCGGTGAGGTGACGGCGGAGGCGGTCGGTCTGTACCGGGCGCTGCGCGGCGGCTTCATCCGCGGCGTGGTCACCGGGGTCTTCCCGGCGCGGGCGAAGCCGTGGGAGGTCCGTTTCTTCGGCGACGAGGACTACACGACGGTCCTGCACAAGCTGGGCAACCGCGCGCGCCTGCGGTCGGGTTTCCTCAGCGAGCTGCCGGGCTGGGTGTTCGACGGCCTGCCCGACCGCGCACCGGGGCCGGGCGAGCACCTGCGCATCGAGACGGACGAGCGCGGCCTGATCCCGCGACACTGCGAGAGGGCGGTCGAACAGATCCGCCAGTCCGCGGCCCGGCCGAGGCTGGGCACGGTCCTGGTCGACCTGGCGGTGCGCAACGCCATCCTGGCCGAGTACCCGCACGGCGCATTCGGCCTGGTGGACAACGACCTTGGCCGCTACCAGTTCAGCGCCGCGGTGGCCAGAAGCGGCCGCTGGACGGTGACGTGGGGCCCAGCCTCGCGGAGAACGGCGGAGCAGTGGATCGTCGAGGCGGTGCAGAGCCATGCGTGAGCAAGGGGAGGTCCGAAAGACGGCAGGCGAGGGAGTGGACAGGGTGGTAGCGGCGGCCTCGAAGGACCTGACGGTCCGGGAGGCAATCCTCGCGGCGGCGGAGCTGAACAGCGGCATCCCAGAGCCCCGCCCCTCAGCCGACCCAAGCCCAACCCCGCCCACCCCAAGCGGCCCGGGCCACCAGGCTGCCGCCGGTGGCACGGGTCGCCAGGTCAGGTCGGCTGGCGGAGGCCGCTCAGGCGGCGTGGCTGGCTCGGCTGACGCACGTCGTTCGGCTGACGCGTATGGCGCGGCCCGCTCACCCGGCTCGGGTGCCAGGCCCGGTCCGGATGCAAGCGAGAGGCGGCGGCATGGCTGAGCGCACAGCGGCCCGGGAGCTGCTCGAGCTGGCGGCCGGCCCGGTGCTGGCGGCAATGCCGGACCGCGAGCCGGTCGACCGGCTCTACAACCCGGACGTCAGCGACCACGACATCCTGGTCCACGGCCCGGTGTCGGACGACCCGGCGGACCTGGTGGCCGAGGTCGAGCGCCACATGGCCTGGGCCGCCTGGATCGACGGCACCCCGTTCGGCGCGAACGGCGAGCTCAACGAGATCGGCTTCGAAGTCGTCTCGCTGATGCTGCGCGGTTCAGTTCGTGCGGCCCTGTGCGGCGTGTTCGACGACGGCCCGGAGACGGCGGACATCCGTTGCTACGCCGACGGTGAGCGCGCCTTCATGATGGGCTCGCTCCCCGGCCGCACGGCGATCCACCTGGCCGACTTCGAGGAACTGCCGGAGATGCTGGTGGCCGAGCTACCGGACGTCCCGTTCGGCGCTTCCCCGCGAGCAATCTGGGTCTCGGTCGACGACGACGGCCTGGTCCACGACGGCCAAGACGACGACGTAGGAGCAATGCGAGAGCTGCTGGTCCGCCCGAGATCGGGAACGGCGGTCCTGGACATGCTGGCCTTCGGAGGCCTGTGCGCAGAGTTCCCGGACCACGGTTTCGTCCTGGTCGACACCGACCTGGGCCGCTTCGCCCTGGCCGCGCTCGACCGAGGAGAGGGCCGCCGCCAGCTCGTCCTGAGCCCCTTCAGCCGCGGCATGCTCCGCGACTGGTGCCGCAAGATGATCGACCTCGGACAGGAGGAGACGTCCTGAACAAAGGCCGCAGGTAAGGCGGGGGCGGAGAACGCCTACCCCGGTCGGCGCGGGCGCGGTGGGCCACACTGGCCCGGCCTGGGAGCGCTTTCCGCCGACCCCGAACTGGCCACCCGAAGGCCAGCCCCTGGCCGCCCCACCCCAACCCGCCACTGTGACCCGTTTCACTACGATCTGTCACCAACAGCGGTCGACCTGGTGACCGTCGGACTGGACACTTCAGGAGGTTCGGGTGCGGGCTTGCGCTGCGTGACCGACCATCCACTGGAGACAGAGCCATTGGGCGGATGCGTTATCCGCCTGCGTCGCTACCCTGGAAAGGCGAGGACATTCAGTAGTGAGGTGGTCACCATGAGCGCGAACGGTGAGGCTCCCTTCTTCAATGCCCCCGAGCTCACTCAGCGCGACGGCACACTGTCCGAAACACCTGGCGAGATGTTCGCGGACCCGGTCTCCGGGCTGGTCACGGCGTCGCCCGAGCCGCGCACCGCGGTCCCGAATGGCCATGAGCCCATCGCCATCCCGGTGGCTGGGCCGGTGCAGCCGGACGAGGAAGCCGTGCGGCGGATGGTCGAGGAGACGCTCCGCGAGGACAAGGCGCCCGAGGCGATCCCGCCGGCCGGGACGTTGAACCAGGGCCAGCCGTTGGGCCTGCTCCCGAGGCAGCGGACGCGGCGGCGCACCTGGCCGACCAGGCCGCCGCAGATCATGCGGCCCGTGCGGCAGGAGCCGCTGGCCGATGAAGACGTCGATGACGTCGAGCTCGTGCCCGTCAAGCGGCGGCGGCTGCCGCGGATGCCCTCGGTGTCGATGCCGGCGTTCAACCGGCCGTCGTCGAGCGCGGCCGGTGTCATGCTCGCCGTCGCCTTGCTGATCGTGTTCGGTTTCGTCGCCATCGAGATGGTTTCGAGCCTGGTCAGCAGCGTGACGGGGCTGTTCGACTAGCGTCCTCGCCCGCCTCGCACCACGGGGCCGTCCCGCGCGCCAGACGCCGATCGGGCTACCCTGGCTTCACGGTCGGGTCCCTCCCGGCACCGCGGTGACTAGTGGGGTGGGCGTATCAGCGAGGGCGTGCGATCGGTACCCGGGGCCGGCCCGGGTGCGTCGTCGGGCGCCGAGGCGTCCACGATCAACCGGGTCCGGCGGGTACTGGCGATCAAACCGTTCCGGCGCCTCTGGGGCGTCACGTACCTGTGCAGCGTGGCCGACTGGCTGAACATCCTGGCCCTCACCGGCCTGGCCACGAAGCTCACCGACAACTACTTCGCGCAGAACTTCGCCTTCGTCGGCGTCGTCCTGACCGGCCTGGCCCCGGGGCTGCTGTTCGCCCCGGTCGGCGGGCTGCTCGCGGACCGGTTCGACCGCCGCAAGGTCATGGTCGTCGCCGACCTGCTGCGGTGCGGCTTCCTGCTGTCCATCGCGATCGTCAGCGCGCCCTGGTGGCTGCTCGCCGGCAACTTCCTCGTCGGCTGCGCCTCCAGCATGTGGATCCCCTCGAAAGAGGCCGCGGTCCCGAACCTGCTCCGCCGGCCCGACCAGGTCGAGACGGCCAACCAGCTCGGCATGGTGATGACCTACGGCCTCGCCGTCATCACCGCGGCCGGCGCGAACGCGGTCATCACCGGCGTCAACACGACGTTCCACCTGTTCCCCGGCGACCCGAGCCTCAACATCGCCAAGCTGGTCGTCATCATCACCGGCCTGCTCTACTTGGCCAGCGCGATCCTCATCGCCACGCGGATCCCCGAACTCTCGCTGCGCAACGTCCACGCGCTGCCGGAGCAGAAGGTCAAGCAGGCCGACGAGGAAAAGCTCGGCATCGGCGCGATGATCGCCGACGGCTTCCGGTTCATCCGCAGCACGCCGCTCGTGCGCGGGCTGCTCGTCGGCGCGTTCGGCGCGTTCGTCGCCGGTGGCGCCGTCATCGGCTCGGCCAAGCCGTACTCCTCCAGCCTGGGGGCCGGTGACTCCGCGTTCAGCCTGCTCGTCCTCGCCGTCTTCCTCGGCCTCGCCACCGGCATGGTCTTCGCGCCCAAGCTCGCCCGCCGGCTCCCGCACGACCGCCTGTTCGGCCTCTCGATCGTCGCGGCCGCGATCTCGCTCGGCTTCGTCGCGCTGTCCCCGCACCTGACCGTCTCGCTGATCGCCGTGGTGCTGGTCGGCGTCTGCGCCGGCACGGCGTTCCTCACCGGCGTGACCATCATCGGCTCGCGCGTCGAGGACGCCATCCGCGGCCGGATCAACGCGATCTACCAGCTGATGATGAAGCTGGTGCTGTTCGGCACCACGGTCACCGTGCCGCTGCTCGTCGGCGCGGTGCAGCGGCACACGATCACCGTTTGGGGCAACCCGCTGACCATCGACGGCACGCGCCCGGTGATGCTCGGCGGCGCCGCGATCGCCCTGGTAGCCGGCCTCTTCGCCTACCGGCAGATGGACGACAAGCGCACCGAGCCGATCCTCGCCGACCTGCGCAACGCGCTGCGCCGCACGCCACGGCGGGTCAACGGCTTCCTCATCGCCGTCGAGGGAACCACCGCGATCAACACCGCGATCCAGGCCGTCAACCTCGCCGACTGGATGCGCGGCGGCACCCGGCCGGTCGTCGTCGCCGCGGATCCGGCGCTCGACGACCAGCGGCTCACCGCGCTCGTCTCCGGCGCCTCGCTCACCGGGGCGCGGGCCCAGGCGCTGGCCGCCGCGGCGGTGCGGGCCGACATCGTGGAGCGGCACGTCCAGCCGGCGCTGGACGCCGGTTCGGTGGTCGTGATGGAGCGGTTCGTCGACTCGCCGCTGGCGCACCTGTCCGCCGTCGCCGGGCTCGACAGCGACGAGCTCGAAGGCCTCGCCGACTGGGCGACCGGCCGCCTGCGCCCGGACCTGACCATCCTCCTGGACGCTGCCCCGACAGGGGCGCCGCGCGACAAGTCGGCCGCGATGAACGACCAGTGGCGCGTCCAGCACCTGCTCACCGAAATGGCCGCGGCCGACCCGGACCGGTACGTCGTGATCGACGCCGACGGCACCGACCTCGAGGTCGCCGAGCGCATCCGCACCGCGCTGCGCGCCGTGTTCGTCGGACGGCTGGCCGCGCTGGCGCCGACGACGGAGAAGCCGGTGACGCTCCCGCTGGAAACCCTGTCCGTCGAGACCCCGGAAGAGCCTCGCGTGGAGGCGAAGTGACGACGACCGAACGCATCGGCGTCTGGAACCAGCTGGTCGGCCAGGAACCCGCGGTCGAAACGCTGAGCGCGGCCGCTTCGGCGGCCGCCAAGATCATCGCCGGCGAACCGGCGCCGCCCGGCGCGATGACGCACGCCTGGCTGCTCACCGGCCCGCCCGGCTCCGGACGCTCGGTGGCCGCGCGGACGTTCGCCGCGGCCCTGCAGTGCAGCACCGGCACCGGCTGCGACGCCTGCCCCGGCTGCCACACGACGATGGCGGGCACGCACGCCGACGTCCGGCTCGTGGTGCCGGAAGGCCTGTCGATCTCGGTCGCCGAGATGCGCGCGCTGGTCCAGGCCGCGGCGCGGCGCCCGACGACCGGCAACTGGCAGGTCGTGATCATCGAGGACGCGGACAGGCTCACCGAAGGCGCGTCGAACGCCCTGCTGAAGGCCGTCGAGGAGCCGCCGGACCGCACGGTGTTCCTGCTCTGCGCGCCGTCGGACCACCCCGAAGACGTCTCGGTGACGATCCGCTCGCGCTGCCGCCTGGTGACGCTCCGGACGCCGCCCCCGGAAGCGATCGCGGACGTGCTGATGCGCCGCGACCACGTCGACGCCGAACGCGCGCAGTGGGCCGCATCCGTGTGCGGCGGCCACGTCGGCCGCGCGCGCCGGCTCGCCACCGACGAGGCCGCGCGGCAGCGCCGGGCCACGGTGCTGCGGATCCCGCTCGGCCTCCGCCGGATGGGCGACGTCTTCACCTGCGCCGACCAGCTGATCAGCGCGGCCGAGGCGGACGCGGGCGAGGCCAGCAAGGCCCGCGACGAGGACGAGCGCAACGAGCTGCGGACAGCGATGGGCGGCGACGGCGTCGGCAAGGGCGTCGCGGGCGCCAAGCGAGCCGCCGAAGCCGCGGTCAAGCAGCTGGAGAAGAAGCAGAAGTCCCGCGCGACCCGCACCCAGCGCGACACGCTCGACCTCGCGCTGGTCGACCTCGCCGGCTTCTACCGCGACGTCCTGGTGACGGCGACCCGCTCCGGCGCGACGCTCAATCACCCGGACCACGCCGACCAGATCCGCGAAGCAGCGTCGGCGTGGACGACGGAGTCGACGTTGCGCCGGCTCGAAGCGGTGCTGGAGTGCCGAGAGGCGATCGAGCTGAACGTGAAGCCGCGCATCGCCGTCGAGGCGATGGTCACGACGCTTCGCCAGGGCTGAACACGAAGGAGCCCCGCCAGGCGTACCTGGCGGGGCTCCTTCACACCCCTCGGGTCACTCGCGCGGACGCGGCGAGGGTTTGAACGGCTTCTCTTCGACGGCCACGGCCAGCGGGCGCCGCCGTCCGCCCGGCATCGCGGCCACCATGACCACGCCGAGCAGCAGCATCGCGGTGCCCGTCCAGAACAGCGGCACGGTGTCGTACGCGCCGCCGGTGTAGGCCAGGTTCTTCACCGGCCCCTTCGGCGCCTCACCACCCGCGGGCGGCGGCGTCGACGCCGTCCCGCAGATCACGCCGCCGGTGGGCGCGTACGCCCGGGCGATCTGCTCGCCGAGCGACAGCTGGGCCAGCGACGACGGCAGGTTCTTCGCCTGGTCGTCGGGCAGCAGGCTCTTGAGCTTGGTCGTCGGCAGCAGCTGCAGGTCGAACATCCGCGCCGACGCGCCCAGCTGGAACCCCTTGAACGGCGTGGTCATGTTCGCCGACTTCTGGTCCAGCCCGGCGATGCTCAACCGCAGCACGCCGAGGTCGAGCACGGTGCCCGCGGTGTTGCCGACCTGCTGGACCGGACCTTCGAGAGGCGCCAGGAGACCGCCGACAACGGGCAGGTCCTTGAGCTTGCCGAACTGGTCGCTCAGCGGCTTCAGCGGCAGCCCGATCGGGATGTCCTTGGTCGGGTGCGCCGCGTCGAGGGTGTAGAGCGTCTTCCCGCCGGCGGCGATGGTCAGCACCGGCGCGGTGTACTCGACCTTGGACGTCTTCGCGTCGCCGGTGGAGGTCACCTTGAGCGTCGGCTGGCTGGCGACCTTGATGCTCAGCGCCAGCGGCGTGCCCTTGAGGATCTCGATGTCCGCGGCCTGCAGCGTCGACGTCGACTGCACGGCCTTGTTCTTCGACCCCGGGATGTCGACCAGCTTCACCTGCGACCGCGACGACAGCGTGTTCGGCAGGCTCAGCAGTGAACCGTTGCCGTCCGCGGCCGTCTGCCCGCCGCCCTGCAGCAGGCCGCCGAGGCTCTGCAGGCCCTTGGTCAGGTCGAACCCGCTCGCCAGCGAGCTCGGGTCGAGCTTCGGCTTCAGCGCGTCCAGGCCGAGGTTCGGCATCGACGGCACGACGTTCAGCAGCGACAGGCTGGCCACCGACGTGCTGGCGTCGGCGATGGTGTCGACGCACGGGCCGAGCGAGTCGCTCCACCGCGCGTGCGCGCTCCCGTTGAGCAGGCCCACGTTGAGCAGCGGGTTCGACGGCGCGTTGAGGCCACCGGTGATCGGCTGCGGGTTGTCGGGCAAGGCGGTCTGCACGACGCTACCCGGCGTCTGCGGCGCGTTCCCGCCGATGGACAGCCCGAACGGCGACGCCTGCGCGATGGCCTTCTCGTAGCTCAGGTAGGCATCCGAGTTCGCCGACGCGCTCGACAGGCCCATCCCCGCCTCGAGCGCGGACTGCTTCGGCAGCGTCTGCCCGAACCCGGGGAGGATGGTGCTGGTCGGCACGGCGTTGGGCAGCAGCCGGATGATCCCGAGAGCGGTCCCGGCATCCCCGACGGCCTGCCCCAGCGGCTGCGGCCCGATCGGCGCGGAGATGGGCGCCTGCCCCGGATGCGCCGGCTGCGGAATCGGCGTCGTCGGATAGGTCGGGTCGGCCATCGCCGGCGCCGCGCTGAGCAGGAGCAACGCAGCAGCCGCCGGCAGGGCCGCCGAGCGGGGCAGTCTTCGCCGCATGTGCCAGAGCCTCCAAGTGGGGTCGGCCGGGGAGTGAGACCGGCGTCATAGGGCCTTAACGACGATCCCCCCGGAAAGTGACGCGCACAGCTTCCGCTACACTTGTCGACGTCGCCAGCGGAAGCCGGAGACACGCCGCCTTAGCTCAGTCGGCCAGAGCGATTCACTCGTAATGAATAGGTCAGGGGTTCGATTCCCCTAGGCGGCTCAGGAAAATCAGGCCCCGTCCGAGACATCTCGGGTGGGGCCTGACTCGTCTGGTGCGGGTCGAAGTGAGCGGCCGCTGGATGGAGGTTCTCTTGCACAAGATGGTGGTCCTGTATCCCGAACCCGCCGATCCCGCGCACTTCCGCGAGTACTACGTGACCCACCACCTGCCGCTGGTCGCTCAGATGCCCGGGCTGCTCGCGTGGCGGTACAGCTTCGACGTGGCCGCGACGCAGGGGCCGTCTCCGTACTTCGCGATCTTCGAAGCCGACTTCGCCGATGCCGCGGCGATGACCGCCGCGAGGGAGTCTCCGCAAGGCCTGCGGGTCGCCGCCGATGTGGCCAACTACGCCACCGGCGGTGCCGTCGTCCTCCACTACCCGGTGCAGGCCTGAGGCCGTCCGAAGGGCCCAGGCCCTTCGGACGGCGACCTGCCTACTTCGGCGGGGTCAGCTTCACCACCGTGGCCGTGGCGTCGCCGCGGGGGGTTCGATAGGTGATCTCGTCGCCCGCTTTGGCGCCGACCAGGGCCAGACCCAGGGGGCTGTCCGAGGTGATCGCGTCCGCGTCCTCGCCCGGGACCGTCACCACCTGGAACGTCTCTTCGTCTCCGTCGGAGAAGCGCAAGGAGACGACCGTGCCGTCCGGGAGCTGGCTGTTGCCGTAGCCGCCGTGCTCCATCTTGGCCGCCAGGTCGGCGATCTGGCGGTCGAGGCGGGCCGCGGCCTCCGCCCGGTCGATCACGTCCGCCTGGTCCGCCGCGTCCCCGGTGCGTTCCTGCTCGCCGGGTTGCGGCGCGAGGGCTTCCCGCTGCGCGCGCAAGTTCGCGATTTCCTTCTCCAGCTGGCTGCGCGCAGCCGGGCTGAGCCCCTTGTCCCCTGAGATCACCATGCCGGGCATTGTCCGCTGCGCGGACCGGGGTGGCCAATCCGGTTTTTCACCCGAAAGCCACCCACAGGACGTCTGCCCTAGGGTTTGGGGTCCGGCGTCCAGGAAGAAGGTAACGAGAATCACCGTGAGCGCAGTCCCCGGCCGCAGCGAGCAGCTCTCGCCGAACCAGCTGGCCAAGCAGGAACAGATCGTCGAAGCCGCCCGCATCGTGCTCGCCCGCGACGGGCTCGCCGGGTGCACCGTCCGGGCCATCGCCGACGCCGGCCCGCTCACCAAGAGCGCGATCCACTACTACTTCGCCGACATCGACGTCCTCATCGATCGGGCGATGGCGGCGCACATCACCGCCTTCGCCGCGGGCCTGCGCGAGGTCGCCGCGAAGCACGACGAACCCCGCGAGCGGCTCTTCGCCGTCCTCGAGGAGTACCTGAGCGTCTTCGCCGCGAACCCGAACGCCGCCTTCCTCTGGTTCGAGTACTGGATCGCCGCCGGACGCGCGCAGCACCCGCAGGCCATCGACGTCATGCTGACCTCGCTCACCGAGCTGCTCGCCGAGCTCCTCGCCCCGCTCGACGTCGACGACCCGCGCGCCCGGGCCCGCGCGCTCCTGTCGTACCTGCTGGGCACGGTCGTCCAGCAGCGGGTGCGCCCGCGGCCGTTCGCCACGCTGCGTGCCGACATCGAGGCGCTCTGCTTCGCGAACTACGGGTAGAAACCGCCAATAGATCCGTACTGCTCCGGATTGTGCGCTACGTCCGGCTCCCGCCAAGGTCGAGGAACCCCCGAGAGCAGGAGACGTGATGCGCACACGAACGTGCATGGCAGCGGCCGCGGCCGCCCTCTTGGTGCTCACCACCGGCGGCCAGGCCGGGGCCGCCCAGCCCGACGGCCCGCAGGTGTACGAGGTGACCGGTGCCGCCACCGCCCAGCAGCGCACTGCAATAGCGCGGACCGGCGCGGACATCCTCGACGCCGAGGGCGCGACGACCACCGTCATCGCCAACCCCGGCGAAGCGGCCCAGCTGCGCGCGCAGGGCTTCGGTGTCAAGGCGCTCGGCAAGGTCAACCGGCCGCAGGGGACCGCGGCCGTCCTGGACTTCCCGGCCGGCTACACCGGCTACCACACCTACGCGGAAACGCAGACCGAGCTGCAGAAAGCCGTCGCGAACTACCCGTCGCTGACCAAGCTCGGCAGCGCCGGGAACTCGTACGAAGGCCGTGCCCTGTCGCTCATCAAGATCAGCGACAACGCCGCCACCGATGAGAACGAGCCCGAGGTCCTCTTCACCTGCAACCAGCACGCGCGCGAGCACCTCACCACCGAGATGTGCCTCCACATCGTCGACCGCCTGACCAGCGGGTACGCCACCAACAGCGCGATCAAGCGGCTGGTCGACAGCACCGAGATCTGGGTGCTCCCCAGCGTCAACCCGGACGGCTCCGAGTACGACATCTCCGGCGGCACGTTCCACAGCTGGCGCAAGAACCGCCAGGGCCCCGGCACCGACACCAACCGCAACTGGGGCTACAAGTGGGGTTGCTGCGGCGGCTCGTCGGGCCAGACGTCCAGTGAGACCTACCGCGGCACGGCGGCGTTCTCCGCACCCGAGACCCGCGCGGTCTCGAACTGGGTGAACTCGCGGGTCGTCGGCGGCGTCCAGCAGATCAAGACGCACATCGACTTCCACACCTACTCCGAGCTGGTGCTCTGGCCGTTCGGCTACACCTACGCCGACACCGCGCCCGGCCTGACCGCGGCGGAGGCGCAGAAGTTCCAGTCGCTCGGCCGGCAGATGGCCGCGACCAACGGCTACACGCCGGAGCAGTCCAGCGACCTCTACATCACCGACGGCAGCGTCAACGACTGGATGTGGGCGACGCACAAGATCTGGAGCTTCACCTTCGAGATGTACCCGAAGGGCAGCAGCCCGGGCTTCTACCCGCGCGACACCCAGATCGGCCCGCAGACCACGCGCAACGACCAGGCCGTGGACATCCTGATCAACGCCGCGATCACCGGCTGACCCCCAGCAGCCCCGGCCGCGGCCTGCGAACGGCCCCCTTCCCCGCTCGGCCGGGGAAGGGGGCCCGCGCGGTCTAGGGTGCGGGCATGCCTCTGTTCTCGTTCGAAGGGCGCAGCCCGCAGGTCCACCCGGACGCCTGGATCGCCCCCACCGCCACCCTCATCGGCGACGTCGTCGTCGAGAAGGACGCCTCCGTCTGGTACGGCGCCGTCCTGCGCGCCGACTTCGGCAAGATCGTCGTCCGGGAGGGCGCGAACATCCAGGACAACTCGGTCGTGCACGTCAACGTCGGCAAGGTCTGCGAGATCGGCCGGAACGTCACCGTCGGCCACCAGTGCCTGGTGCACGACTGCATGGTCGGCGAGCAGGCGCTGATCGGGAACGGCTCGACCGTGCTGGACGACGCCAAGATCGGCGAGCGGACGCTGGTCGCGGCCGGGGCCACCGTGACGCCGGGTACCGAGGTGCCGTCCGAGGTGGTCGCGATGGGCAGCCCGGCGAAGAAGTTCGTCCCGCTGACCGACTCCGCGCGGCTGTGGGTCGAGCACAACGCGGCCGTCTACCAGGACCTGGCGAAGCGGCACAAGGCCGGCGTCGAGGCACTGGATTGAAGTTGACCCTCCAGTAACTGGAGACTCTAGCTTCGGGGCATGGCTCCGAAGAAACTCACCCACCAGGTCACCCTCGAGCTCACCGCGGGCAACGCCCCGGTCGTCGACCTCGGCAAGATGCTGGGGCAGACCGGGATCAACCTCGTCGAGGTCAAGAAGGCCTACGACGCGGCCACGGCGGGCCAGCGCGGCGACATCGTGCCGGTGGTCGTCTCGGTGTTCGAGGACCACTCCTTCGCGCTCCGGCTCAAGACGCCCCCGACGTCGTTCCTCATCAAGAAGGCGTTGGGGGACAAGGGTTCGTCGCGGCCCGGGCACGAGGTCGCCGGGAAGCTGACCACGCAGCAGCTGCGCGAGATCGCCGAGCGCAAGCTGCCGGACCTCAACACCTCCGACGTCGAGGCGGCGATGCGCACGATCGCCGGCACCGCCCGGTCCATGGGCGTCGTGGTCGTCGGCTGAGGTGCGCAAGCACGCGGTCGTGCCGCCGTTCCACGCGCTCGACCCCGAGCTCGGGGTCGCGGAACGGTTGCTGCGCCAGGGAAATCCGCAGCTGTGCGGCATCGCCGCGCAGCTGCCCGACGAACCCGCGGCCGCGCGCCGCCTCAACGCCGTGCTGGCGGAGGCCGGGTTGGCCACGCCGCTTCGGCCATCGTCGGACCTACGTGCACCGTCACTATCGCCCGGCGCGGGTGACCAGCCGGGTTT
>NZ_JBSFNC010000006.1:0-128720 GCF_053586895.1 Amycolatopsis sp. NPDC003731
GTCGAAGAGCGGTCCATCGCCGGCTCGGTCCGCACCGGGCTCGCCGTGCCGGACAGCCGCGGCCGGCGGGGACGCCCTGGACGCCGTCAACACGTTCATCGGCACGCAGGACGAGGGCAACACGTTCCCGGGCGCTTCGGCCCCTTTCGGGATGACGCAGGTCAGCCCGATCACCTCGCACTACGCCGGTTACCGCTACACCGACACCGCGATCCGCGGGTTCGGGCACTTCTTCCTGTCCGGCGCGGGCTGCTGGGAGCAGGGCGGCCTGGTCTCGACCCTGCCGACGACCGGGGAAGTGGGCCCCGGCAAGGCGTTCGACACGACCGAGCCGTCGACTTTCGACCAGAAGCAGTACGCGGCGCCGTTCACCCACGACGGCGAAGTCGGCAAGCCCGGCTACTACAAGGTGCACCTGACCGGCTACGGCGGCGTCGACGTCGAGACGACCGCGGCGACGCGGGCCGGGGTCGAGCGGTACACGTTCGTGAAGTCCGGTGACGCCAACGTCTTCGTCAACGTCGGGCAGGCGAACGACAAGGAGCCGGTGACCGGCAGCAGCATCCGGGTCGTCGACGACCGGACCGTCGAGGGCACCGTGGAGTCGCAGGCGTTCTGCGGCGGCAAGGCCTACACGACGTACTTCACGACGAAGTTCGACAAGCCGTTCAAGGCGTTCGGCACGTGGTCGCCGTCCGGCGGCACACCCGGCTCACGAACGTCGGAAGGCGGCGCGGGCCTGCGCGGCGCGTGGCTGACGTTCGGTGGCGGGCAGGTGACCGCGACGACGGCCATCTCCCAGGTCGACGCGACCGGTGCCCGGGGCAACCTGGCCTCGGAGCGCATCCGGTCGTTCGACGCGGCCAAGGACGCGGCGCAGCGCACCTGGCGCCGTGAGCTGTCCTCTGTGGACATCAAGGGCGGCACGACCGACGACCGGACGGTCTTCTTCACCTCGCTCTACCACGCGCTGTTGCAGCCGCTGACGGCCAACGACGCCGACGGCCGCTACTACGGCTTCGACAAGAAGATCCACCGCGCGGTCGGCTGGACGTACTACGACTTCTTCTCGCTGTGGGACACCTACCGCACGCAGAACCAGCTCCTCGCCCTGTTGCGGCCCAGCCGCGCCAAGGACATCGCGAAGAGCATCCTGGCCATCCACGACCAGGGCGGCTGGCTGCCGCGGTGGGCGTACGCGAGCCAGGAGACGAACACGATGACCGGCGACCCGGTCACGCCGTTCCTGGTCGACCTGTGGCGCTTCGGCGCGTTGTCGGGCGAGGAGATGCACGCCTACCAGGCGCTCCTGCAGAACTCGCGGGAGATCCCGCCGGCGTCCTCGCCGTTCCAGGGGCGTTCGGGCAACGCGAGCTACCAGAAAGACGGATTCGTCCAGTACGACCCGGATTTCCCGAAGAAGGGGCAGGACACCGACCCGAACCACGGGGCGTCGGCCACCTTGGAGTACGCGCTCGGTGACTGTTCGCTGTCGCTGATGGCCGCCGCGCTCGGCAAGAAGGACGACGCGGCGGCGCTGTCGGCGAAGGGCCGGACCTACCGGACGCTGTGGGACGCCACCCAGGCCGACCGCGGCTTCACCGGCTTCTTCCGGCCGAAGGTCCTCGGCGGGGCGTGGTTCTCGCCGGCCGACAAGCCGTACAGCCCGCAGAGCCAGGACGGCTTCCACGAGGGCACGGCCTGGCAGTACCAGTGGCTCGTCCAGCAGGACGTGCCCGGCCTGGTGCAGCGGATGGGCGGCCCGGCGGCCACCGGGAAGCGCCTCGACGACTTCTTCGCCTACGACGAACTGGTGAAGAACCCGGCGACGGCGGTCCGCGAGAACTGGGTCGTCGGCCCGTACGACTACTACGACCAGTTCCGCTACAACCCGAACAACGAGCCGGACCTGCACTCGCCGTGGATGTACGCGCTCACCGGGCAGCCGTCGAAGACGTCGACGGTCGTGCGGGCCGCGCACACGCTGTTCACCAATGCGCCCAACGGCGTCACCGGGAACGACGACCTCGGCACCATGTCGGCCTGGTACGTCTTCAGCGCCCTCGGGCTGTACCCGGCCGTCCCGGGGACTGGGAATTTCGTGCTCAACGCTCCGCGTTTCGCGAAATCCGTTCTGCACCTGGAGAACGGCCGGGACATCACGATCAAGGCGCCGGGCGCTTCCGGTTCGGCGCTGCAGTACGTGTCGGGTCTCCGGGTGGATTCGCGCGCCACCGACCGCGTGTATGTCACCGTGGACCAGCTGAAGCGCGGGACGACGCTGGACTTCGGCCTCACCTCCGACGCGACGGCGAAGTGGGGGACGGCACCGTCGTCCGCCCCGGCTTCGCCCTGCGCCGGGTAGCCCGGCGACCGCTCACGACCGTGGTTCAGACCACAGTGGACCACGGTCGTGAGCATCGTCACGGGCCCCGGTGTTCCCGTGAGGGCCGTCACGCCTCACACTGGTATCAGCACGTCCGACAGCGCCGTTGACGTCCAAGGCAAGTCCGCCTTGGACGGTGCGTCGGGCGTTTTCGTGTCTGTATACCAACGTGGTGAGACCCCACAGGAGGAAGAAGTGTCCAGCAAGGCCGCTCTAGTGTTCCGCGTGGCCGCGGTAGCCGAAGCCCTCTCCTGGGCCGGGCTGCTGGTCGGGATGTTCCTCAAGTACGTCGTCCACTCCTCCGCCGAGGGCGGCGTGCCCGTCCTCGGCATGGTGCACGGCGTGATCTTCGTCCTCTACGTGGTGATCTCCCTGTCCGTGGCGAAGCCGCTCGGCTGGCGCCCGAAGACGCTGGTCCTGGCCCTGCTCGCGAGCATCCCGCCGCTGTTCACCTGGCTGTTCGAGAAGTGGGCGCTGCGCAACGGCAAGCTCGACGGCCCGCAGCGGCTGTCCCACGGCGGTGTCGGCCTGTTCCAGGCCAAGGAACCGGTCGCTGCCTGATCCCGGAATGTGAGAAAGGGCCCGCACTCGGCGAGTGCGGGCCCTTTCCGTTGCCGAGCGCTTACTCGCTGAAGTCCCCGGCGGAGCGGCGGACCTTGGTCAGGAGGTCGGTCAGCTGCTCGGTCTGCCGTTCGGTGAGGCCGCTGAGCCCGAAGTCGATGGCGGTGACGGCTTCGGTCGCGGCCTCGCGGCGCTTGCGGCCCTCGTCGGTGATCTCCACCAGCGTCGTGCGGCGGTCGGTCGGGTGCGGGACGCGCTTGACGAGCCCGTCGCGCTCGAGCCGGTCCACTATGTTGGTGACACTGGTGGGGTGCAGCTGGAGCCGCTCGCCCATCACCCGCATCGGCAGGCTGGCGCTGCGGGCGAAGGTGAGCAGCACCAGCGCTTCGTACCGGGCGAAGGTCAAGCCGTGCGGCTTGAGCGCGCCGTCCACCGCGGACTGGATGATCTGCTGGACCCGCATCACCCCGGTCACCGCGGCCATGGTCCCGGAGGGCCCGATCCGGTCCTCCCAGATCCGGGCCGCGCGGGCGATCGGGTCGAACGGCAGCGGACGGTTCATGACACGCGAAGTTACCAGCGGGTACCGGCGGGTGTCGCACGACTGGCGGAAATGACCACCGAAGAAGGGACTTCCGAGCATGATCGTCGCGTTCAGCGTGAGCCCGTCCGGCGGGGATGCCGACGGCGGGGTGAGCGAAGCCGTGGCCCGCGCGGTGAAGGTGGTCCGCGACTCCGGGCTGCCCAACTCGACCAACGCGATGTTCACGAACATCGAAGGCGAGTCCTGGGACGAGGTCATGGACGTCGTGAAGCGCGCGGTCGAGGCCGCGGGCGAGGGGGCGTCACGGGTGAGCCTGGTGCTGAAGGCGGACATCCGGCCGGGCTTCTCCGGTCAGCTCGAGGCCAAGGTGGACCGCGTGGAAGCGCGTCTGCGCGAATCCTGACTAGGGGAGGGGCGGGGTGAAGGCGACCGTCCACCGGCCGTCTTCGCTCGTCACGGTCAGGGGGTAGCTGAACGGCTGCCCGTCGCCGAGCGCGCCGGAGACGGTGGCCCGGGTCGGCTCGCGCGCGTCCGGCCCCAGCTCGACGCGCACATCGTGCACCCCCCGGCCGGCGAGCACGGAGACGTAGTCCTTCGCGAAGTCGTCCCCGCCGGAGCCGGGGTAGTCGAGCAGATCGGCGAAGGCATCGGCATCGTGCCCGGAAAGGGCGGCGGCGAGCTTGTCCCGCAGTTCGGCGGGCGAGGCCGCCCCGGGGTCCGGTTCGTGCACGATGAGCAGCGTCACCGCGCCGACCCACACGACGGCGGCCGCGATCGACAGGCCCACCTTCACGTCACGCCGGATGTGCACCCGGCCGAGCCTGCCCCAGCGCTGCCGTCCTGCCAAGCGGACGGGCCGGGAGGTGCGCAAACCCACGGCGCGCGGTCCGAAATCGTCGGTGCCGGTCGATAGGCTGGATACCGGGGGACGGAGGCCGCCCCCGTGCCGCCAGCCGCCCGCGGCTCGGAACCCACGCAGCCGTCGAGAGGAACCCGGCTGCCGCACCCACCGCCGGAACGTGTCAGACGCTGGACACCCCGGGCACCCGGTGAAACTCCTCCGGCGCCCGTGCCAGGATGGAACCGTGACACAACCACGCGGATCTGCAGCGAAGTCAGCGGCCCTGTCCGCCGCCCTGTCCGGCGCGGTCGACCTGTCCGCGCTCAAGGCCCGTGCCGAAGCGGCGCAACGGCAGCCGGCCCCGCCCGCCGGCCCGGCCGGTGGGGGCGACGGGCCGCCGCGGCCCGCCTCGGGCGCGGCCGTGATCGATGTCACCGAGGCCACCTTCCAGGCCGAGGTCGTGGAGCGGTCCCTGCACCAGCTCGTGGTCGTCGACCTGTGGGCCGAGTGGTGCGGCCCGTGCAAGCAGCTGTCCCCGGTCCTCGAGCGGATGGCCGCCGAGTCCGGTGGCGCGTGGGTCGTCGCGAAGGTCGACGTCGACGCGAACCCGCGGATCGCGCAGCTGTTCGGCGCGCAGTCCATCCCGACGATCGTCGCCATCGCCGGCGGCCAGCCGGTCGACGCCTTCTCCGGCGCGCTGCCCGAGCCCGAGATCCGCAAGTGGATCACCGCGCTGCTGGACGCCCTGCGCGACAAGCTGCCGGGCATCCGCGACGCCGAGGCGGCCGGCGGCCCGGTCGAGGAGCCGGAAGACCCGCGTTTCACCGAGGCGGAAGAGGCCTTCGAGCGGGGCGACTTCGCCGCCGCGCAGGCCGCCTACGAGCGCATCCTCGACGTCGAACCGGCGAACGAGCTGGCCAAGAACGCCCTGGCCCAGGTCAAGTTCACCGCCCGCGCCGAGAGCGCCGACCCGGAGGCCCGCGCCAAGGCGGACGCCGACCCGTCGGACCTGGCGGCCCAGCTCGACGCGGCCGACCTGGAGATCGCGGCCAACGAGGTGGAGGCGGGCTTCAAGCGCCTGATCGACACCGTCCGCCGCACCGCGGGCGAGGACCGCAACAAGGTCCGCGAGCACCTGGTGGCCCTGTTCGACCTGTTCGACCCGGCCGACGACCGCGTCATGAAGGCCCGCCGCGACCTCGCGAGCGCCCTCTTCTGAGACGGAAGGGGCCCCCACCGTCGCGGAGTCGGGCGGTGCGGGGCCCGCGGTGTCGCGAATGACTCATTCGGGACGTCCGAGGTACCGAATGGGTCATTCGCGACCTTCGAGGCGCGCCGGCACCCGCAGAACTTTGCCGGGCCCCACCGCAGTGGGGCCCGGCAAAGCGCTAGGCGTAGGACTTCGAGCAGACCGACGAGCCCTCGAGGTAGCCCTTGCGCAGCGCCTCGACCCGGTCGAAACCGCTGTCCGGGCGCTTCCCGTTGACGTCCGCCGACACGAGGCTCTCCGGCTGCAGCAGGTCCGCGATGGCCTCGTCGAGGTCGCCCGCCGACAGCCGCAGGTCGCCCGGCCGGTTCGTGAACGCCGCCCACGCCCCCACCAGGCAGGCCGTGCGCAGGCCCGCGTTCGCGTTGTCGATCGACGCCCCGACGCCCTTCTGGATGCCCAGCGCGTAACGCGCCGCGACCTCCGAGAACGCCGCGAAGTCACCCATGCCGCCCGGGTCCTCGCCCTTCATCTCGGCCTCGCGGTCGATCGGCTGGGCGAGCTGGGCCAGCTTGGCCATGTCGATGCTCACGGTGTTGTCGCCCGGGCAGTACGACGCCGGCGGCGTGGTCTGGCAGCTGCCGCCGTCGGTGATCTCCGGCGCGGCCACCCCGGCGCCCTTGAACGCCTCGTCGAGGCTCTTCTTCAGCAGCGCGACCGTCTGTTCGTTGAACTTCGCGTCGCCCTTGCCCTTGTCGCCCTTGTCGAACGGGCGCTCGGTCAGCCGGGGCTTGACGTTCTGTTCCGTCATCCCCGCGCACTCCTTCGGGCCCTTCTCGAACCCGGCCTGGAACGCGTACGTGCGGTCGAACGCCGTGCCGTGCGCGCCCTTGTCGGCGGCGCTGGTGCCGGCCTGGTCGCGGATCAGGAACATCGAGGCCATCACCTGGTTCAGGCCCTCGGACGTCGACACGCGGTAGTACTTGCTCTTGTCCTCGGCGACCCAGCGGAAGTAGCCGCCGGCGAAGCAGTCGGCCTGCTGCTCCTTGACCACGGTCGGGGTGTTCTTCGCGATCCCCGCCTTGTCGCCGAGCCGGTACTGGACGGCGTGGCCGAACTCGTGCGCGAGCACCACGACCACCGACATCGGGCCGAACCGCTGGCGCAGCATCGGCAGCAGCACGCCGCGGTCCCACGCCACCGAGTCGTCGACCGGGCAGTAGAACGCGTTCACGAGCTTCTTCACGCTGCCGCAGCCGGTCTTCTCGGTGTCGGTCTGCGCGTCGTAGGACAGCAGCGACTTCACCGGCTCGAACTGCTGGCCGAAGTTCGCCGGCAGCATCTCGCCCCAGTAGGTCTGGACGTCGTCGATCGCGGCGGTGGCGAGCTTGTCGTCCTCGCCGCCGTCGGCGTTGCGGACGTTGAGGCTCGGCGTCGGCGCGTCCGGCTTGAGACCGCTTTCGAAGTGCGTCACCGGCAGCCCGGAGACCGAACCCGCGCCGGTGTCCTTGGCCGGGTCCCCGCTCGCCCCGCCCTTGCTGTTGCACCCGCTCACGGCGACCGCCGCGACGGCCAGCAGCGCGACCAGCGCCCGCCGTCCTCCCCCTGGGATCATCAGTTCCACTCGCTCTCGTGCCCACCCGTACCCGACGGGCAGGACCATACCCAGGGCATACGCGCAGCGTGCACGTAATCCCCGAACTCCTCCCTGCGCACCGGCGCCCGTGGCCCGATATCGTCGCTTCCCATGCGTGCAGTCCGCCGGTTCACCGTCCGCGCCAGCCTCCCGGATTCGCTGTCCGGCCTGGGCGCGCTGGCCACCAACCTGCGCTGGACGTGGCACCCGCCGACGCGCGACCTGTTCGCGTCGATGGACGCCGAGCTCTTCAACGCCGTGCGCGACCCGTTGCGGATGCTCACCGCGCTGCCGCCGGCCCGCCTCGACGAGCTCGCCGTCGACGACGACTTCCTGGAGCGCGCGAGAACCGCCGCCGAGGACCTGGAGAAGTACCTCTCGGAGCCGCGCTGGTACCAGCAGCGCGACGACGACGGCCTGCCGCCGGCGGTGGCCTACTTCTCGATGGAGTTCGGCGTCACCGAGGCCCTCCCGAACTACTCCGGCGGCCTCGGCGTGCTGGCCGGCGACCACCTCAAGGCCGCGTCCGACCTGGGCGTGCCGATGGTCGGCGTCGGGCTGCTCTACCGCAACGGCTACTTCCGTCAGTCGCTGTCGCTGGACGGCTGGCAGGTCGAGCACTACCCGGTGATCGACCCGAACGCGTTCCCCCTGGAGCTGCTGACCGCGGGCGGGCGGCCGGTGCTGATCGGCGTCGCCATGCCGGGCGGGCGCGAGCTGTGCGCGCAGATCTGGCAGGCCCGCGTCGGGCGGGTGCCGCTGCTGCTGCTCGATACCGACACCGAGGCCAACGACGAAGACCTGCGCGGCGTCACCGACCGGCTTTACGGCGGCGACGCCGACCACCGGCTGCGGCAGGAGATCCTGGCCGGCATCGGCGGCTTCCGGGCGGTCCGGAAGTACTGCGAGCTGACCGGGCACCCGCAGCCCATGGTGTTTCACACGAACGAGGGACACGCGGGCTTCCTCGGCCTCGAACGCGCCCGCGAGATCGTCCAGGCCGACGGCCTCGCGTTCGACGAGGCCATGCCCGCGGTTCGCGCCGGGACGCTGTTCACCACACACACCCCGGTCAGCGCGGGCATCGACCGGTTCCCGGTCGACCTGGTGCAGCGCTACTTCGCCGACGGCCGCCTGGTGCCGGACATCGACCCGCGCCGCGTGCTCGCGCTCGGCGCCGAGGACAACCCCGGTCTGTTCAACATGGCGCACATGGGCCTGCGGCTGGCGCAGCGCGCGAACGGCGTCTCCCAGCTGCACGGCCGGGTCACGCGCAAGATGTTCTCCCGGCTGTGGCCCGGGTTCGACCACGACGAGGTGCCGATCTCGTCGGTGACCAACGGCGTCCACGGCCCGACCTGGGTGGCCCGCGAGCTGAGCACGCTGCTCGGCCGCGAATGGGGCCTCGACGTCGGCGAGGGGCCGCTGCGCGACGGCGTCTCGGACGCCCAGCTGTGGGAACTGCGGCGCGAGCTGCGCGAGAAGCTGGTGCACGAGGTGCGGCGCCGGGTGCGCGCGGCGTGGCTGCAGCGCGGCGCGTCGCCGCTGGAGCTGGGCTGGGTCGACTCGGTGTTCGACCCGGACGTGCTGACCGTCGGCTTCGCCCGCCGCGTCCCGACGTACAAGCGGCTGACGCTGATGCTGCGCGACCCCGAGCGGCTGCGGACGCTGCTGCTGCACGAACAGCGGCCGATCCAGGTCGTCGTGGCCGGCAAGTCGCACCCGGCGGACGAAAACGGCAAGCAGCTGATCCAGCAGATCGTCCGGTTCGTCGACGGCGCGGACGTCCGGCACCGGATCGTCTTCCTGCCCGACTACGACATGTCGATGGCGCGGTACCTCTACCGCGGCTGCGACGTCTGGCTGAACAACCCGGTGCGGCCCCTGGAGGCGTGCGGGACGTCGGGGATGAAGTCGGCGCTGAACGGCGGGCTCAACCTGTCGATCCGCGACGGCTGGTGGGACGAGTGCTACGACGGCAGCAACGGCTGGGCGATCCCGACGGCGGACGGCGTCGCCGACCCGCTGCGCCGCGACGACCTCGAGGCCGCGGCGCTGTACGAGCTGCTCGGCCAGCAGATCGCGCCGCTGTTCTACGACCGCTCGGACGACGGGGTGCCCACGGGCTGGCTGTCGATGGTGTGGCACACGCTGGAGACGCTCGGCCCGCGGGTCCAGGCGTCCCGGATGGTCCGCGAGTACGTCGACAACGGCTACCTCCCGGCGTCCCGCACGGTGGCGGCGGCGACGGGCGACGGCTACCGCGGCGCGCTGTCGCTGGCGGACTACCGCACCAAGCTCGAGGTGTCCTGGCCGCGGCTGCGCATCTTCGACTCGGAGCTGCTGGTGGAGGCGACCGAGCCGCTGGTGGTGGGCACCGAGGTGACCATCCGGGCCCGCATCGACCTGGCCGGCCTCGACCCGTCCGAAGTGGACATCCAGGCGGTGGTCGGCCGGGTGGCCGACGACGACGAACTCCGCGACCCGGTGACGGTCCCGATGACCGAGGACGGCATCGGCGCGTTCGCGGCCCGCGTGAAGCTGCCGAGGCCGGGGGCGATCGGGTACACGGTCCGGGTGCTGCCGAGGCACGGCCTGCTGGCGGCCCCGGCGGAGCTGGCGCGCGTGGTGCTGGCCTGACCCGCCCGGCGGGGCGGCGCGGAGGTCACCGCGCCGGGCTCCGCCGAGGCCGCGCCACGCCGAGCCGCCGCGGCCGTGCTGCCCGAGCCGCCGAGGCCGTGCCACCCGAGCCGCCGCCGCGGTCGCGGTCGCGACCACCGCAGCCGCCCGTGTTCGCTGGTCGTCGCCCCGAGCCGCCCCTGCGCCGCCGGGCTGGAGCTGCTCCAGCCGGGCAAAATCACGCCGCGCACATCCCTGAGCGAAGCTAAGTTGTACGCATGCGCTTCGGAATGTTCGTCCCGCAGGGCTGGCGGCTGGACCTGGCCGGCATCGACCCCGCGGACCACTGGAAGACCATGCTCGGCCTCGCGAAACACGCGGAGGCGGGCCCCTTCGAATCGATCTGGGTCTACGACCACTTCCACACCGTGCCGGTCCCGACCGACGAGGCCACGCACGAGGCGTGGTCGCTGATCTCGGCGTTCGCCGCCGCGACGGAGACCGTCCGGCTCGGGCAGATGTGCACCTGCATGGGCTACCGCAACCCCGCCTACCTGGCGAAGGTCGCCGCGACGGCCGACCTCATCTCGGGCGGCCGGGTCGAAATGGGCATCGGCGCCGGCTGGTACGAGCACGAGTGGCGGGCCTACGGCTACGGCTTCCCGACCGCCGGCGAGCGGCTCGGCCAGCTCGACGAGGGCGTGCAGATCATGCGCGACCTCTGGACGACCGGCAAGTCCACATTGGACGGGAAGCACTACCGGACCGACGGCGCGATCCTGAGCCCGCGGCCGCTGCAGGACGGCGGCATCCCGCTGTGGATCGCCGGCGGCGGCGAGAAGAAGACGCTCCGGATCGCGGCGAAGTACGCGAAGTACACGAACTTCTTCCCCGAGCCGGAGGCGTTCACCCACAAGTCCGAGGTCCTGGCGGCGCACTGCAAGGACGTCGGCACCGACTTCGACGCGATCGTCCGCTCGGGCAACCTCAGCGTCGTCCTCGGCGAAACCGAGAACGACGTCCAGGAGAAGCAGGCCTGGCTGAAGGCGCACTACGAGAAGTACGTCCCGGCCGAGGACGCCGCGCGGGCGGTCGCGACCTTCGCGAGCGGCCCGACGGCGGGCACCCCGGAGCAGGTCGCCGAGCACCTCGCCGCCCTGGGCAAGCGGGGCATGTCGTACGCGATCCTGAACTTCCCGGAAGCCGCGTACGACCGCTCGGGCATCGACTTGTTCACCAAGCACGTCGCCCCGGCGCTCGCGGGCTGAAAACTGTCGGTCCCCTTCGGTAGCGTGGAAAACGGGGCTGCTAAGGCACCGCCGGGCTGCCGCCGTCCTGCACGGGCAGCCCGGCGGCCGCCCACGCCCGGAACCCGCCCTCGAGGTCGGTCGCCCCGGGCAGCCCGAGCCGCTGCAGGTCGGCCGCCGCCAGGCTCGACGAGTACCCCTCGTTGCACACCACGATCACCGTCGACTCCGGGCCGACCGCCGGCAGCCGCCACTCGCTGTCCGGCGCCAGCCGCCACTCCAGGTGGATCCGCTCGACGATCACCGCGCCCGGGATCTCGCCTTCGGCCGCGCGGTTCGCCAGCGGCCGGATGTCGACGACCAGCGCCCCCGCCTCCTGCAGCTCGCGGGCCCGGGCGGGCGTCACCCGGTCCAACCCGGACCGCGCGGAAGCCAGCAGCGAATCGACAGCGCTCATGACCGGACGATAGCGGGCAGCGGCGGGATTTCCGCCGGAACGTCGGCGAGCGAGTCGTACTCCCGCGTCGCCACCAGCGGCGGCGAGTACGCGTGGACGCTCGCCGCGGGCCGGTCGCCGAGCCCGGTGACCTGGTGGGCGCGGCCCGCGCCGAAGCCCAGGCCCTCGCCGGCCACGTGCGTCCGGCGCCGGATCGGGCCGCCGGGGTAGCGGTACTCCTCGCCGAGTTCACCCTGCAGGACGGTGAACGAGCCGGACGCGCCGCCGTGGTCGTGCGGCTTCGTGTGCTGGCCGGGCAGCCACGACAGCAGCCACAGCTCGACGCCGTCGGTCAGCGCCAGCCGCGCCCACCAGCGGCGGTCCTCGTCGAAGCGCAGGATGCCGCGCAGGCCCGCGGTCAGCTCGGTGGTGACGGTGGCGGTCAGCTCGGCCAGCTCCCGCGGCGTCCACAGCAGCCGCGCGGGGTGCAGCAGCTCGGGCAGCAGCGGGTCGGTCAGCTGCGGGTGGATCTCGACGGGCGGGCGAACCAGGGACGTGGTCAACGCGGGTGCTCCTCGCAAGGTGAAGGGAATCGAACGCGGGGACAGCGCGGCACCGCACGCGCCGCACGAGGACGCGAGGGATCAGCGAAGCCGCGCCCGCGTACACCCGGCCGAAGCGACGAGGAGCAGGTCGATGGTGCGACGGCGCCAGAACGAGCCCCGGGTCACCGGGGTCACGGGCGCGTCGGCGGACATGCGGTGATGGTGCCACACCGCGGCCGTCCGGGCGGCCGTGTTCCAGGTCGTGGAACGGACGCCGACCTGCGTGTTCACCGTCTCACCCGGGCGGGTGCGCACGCGCGCGCGACGGCAGACAGAATGGGCCTCGTGAGCGAGCCGATCCAGCCCAGCGAACTTGACGACCTCGTGGTCCGGATGGCCGGTGTCGGCGTCCGCCGGGGGACCAACGACCTCCTCGCCGGCCTCGACTGGACCGTCGAACTGGACGAGCGCTGGGTGGTGCTCGGCCCGAACGGCGCGGGCAAGACCACCCTGCTGCGCCTGGCCGCGGCCGAGCTGCACCCGACCACCGGCGAGGTCGACCTGCTCGGCGAGCGGATCGGCCGGGTCAACATCTTCGACCTGCGCCCCCGCATCGGCTTCACCTCGGCCGCCATCGCCCAGCGCGTGCCGGGCGACGAGCTGGTCAAGGACGTCGTGGTCAGCGCCGGTTACGCGGTGCTCGGCCGCTGGCGTGAGGAGTACGACACCCTCGACACCGCGCGCGCGACCGAGCTCCTCGACGCGATGGGCATCGGGCACCTGGCCGAGCGCACCTTCGGGACGCTGTCCGAGGGCGAGCGCAAGCGGGCCCTGATCGCCCGGTCGCTGATGACCGACCCGGAGATGCTGCTGCTCGACGAGCCCGCCGCCGGTCTCGACCTGGGCGGCCGGGAGGACCTGGTCGCGCGGCTGTCCGACCTGGCCCTCGACCCGGACGCGCCCGCGCTCGTGCTGGTCACCCACCACGTCGAGGAGATCCCGCCGGGCTTCACCCACGCGCTGCTGCTGCGTGACGGCCACGCGGTCGTGTCCGGCCTGGTCGACGACGTCATCACCAGCGAGAACCTGTCGAAGACGTTCGACCAGGACCTCGTGCTCGAACGCTCCGGGGATCGCTTCTTCGCCCGCCGTCGCTAAGCTGACGCTTACCGGCCGGTAGCCTGCTGGCAGTCCGTCAACGAGGAGGAGTGGCGTGGGAGAGTTCGTAACCCTCGAGGTGAAGGACGGGGTCGGCACGATCCGGCTCGACCGGCCGCCGGTCAACGCCCTGAACGCCCAGGTCACCGCCGAGCTCGCCGAGCTGGCGAAGGAGGCCACCGAGCGCGACGACGTCCGCGCGGTCATCCTCTACGGCGGCGAGAAGACCTTCGCGGGCGGCGCGGACATCAAGGAGATGGCCACTCGCACCTACCCGGAGATCGCCAAGTTCGGCGCGAACCTGACCGGCACCCTCGCGGCCATCGCGAACATCCCGAAGCCGGTCGTCGCCGCGATCACCGGGTACGCCCTCGGCGGCGGCCTCGAGCTGGCCCTGACCGCGGACTGGCGCGTCGCCGGCGACAACGTCAAGGTCGGCCAGCCCGAGATCCAGCTCGGCGTCATCCCCGGCGCGGGCGGCACTCAGCGTCTCGCCCGCCTGATCGGGCCGAGCAAGACCAAGGACATCGTCTACACCGGACGGTTCGTCAAGGCCGAAGAGGCCCTCCAGCTGGGGATCGTCGACCAGGTCGTCGCCCCGGACGACGTCTACGCGGCCGCGCACAGGTGGGCCGCGCAGTTCGCGAACGGCCCGGCCGTGGCGCTGCGCGCGGCGAAGGCGGCCATCGACGGCGGCCTCGACATGGACCTGCCGAACGCGCTCAAGCTCGAATCGCACCTGTTCGCCGCCCTCTGGGCGACCCAAGACCAACAGAACGGCATGAAGTCGTTCATCGAAAACGGGCCCGGCAAGGCCACTTTCGAAGGGAAATGACGCCTTGACCGACGTGAACGACCCGGCGCCGAACCCGCACGCCACCGCCGAAGAGGTCCAGGCGGCCTACGCCGACCCGAAGCTGGCGAACGTCCTCTACCACGACTGGGAAGCCGGCACCTACGACGAGAAGTGGTCGATCTCGTACGACGAGCGCTGCATCTCCTACGCCACCGACGTGTTCAACGCCGTCGCGGGCGAGGACGGCCAGCCCTACCAGCACGCGATGGAGCTGGGCAGCGGCACCGGCTTCTTCCTGCTGAACCTGATGCAGGGCGGCGTCGCCAAGAAGGGCTCGGTCACCGACCTCTCGCCCGGCATGGTCCAGGTCGCGCTGCGCAACGCCGAGAAACTCGGCCTCGACGTCGACGGCCGGGTCGCCGACGCCGAGCGCATCCCCTACGACGACAACACGTTCGACCTGGTGGTCGGGCACGCGGTGCTGCACCACATCCCGGACGTCCAGGCGGCGTTCCGCGAGGTGCTGCGCGTGCTCAAGCCGGGCGGCCGGTTCGTCTTCGCCGGCGAGCCGACCAAGGTCGGCGACTTCTACGCCCGCAAGCTCGGCCAGTTCACCTGGTTCCTGACGACGCGGGTGACGAAGCTGCCCGCGCTGCGCGGCTGGCGCCGTCCGCAGTCCGAACTGGACGAGTCGTCGCGCGCCGCCGCGCTG
Organism: Amycolatopsis sp. NPDC003731; assembly: GCF_053586895.1. Lineage (NCBI taxonomy): Bacteria > Bacillati > Actinomycetota > Actinomycetes > Pseudonocardiales > Pseudonocardiaceae > Amycolatopsis > Amycolatopsis sp. NPDC003731. Next base: position 14,689 of record NZ_JBSFNC010000006.1, read on the forward strand.
GAGGCCGTGGTCGACATCCACACCTTCGACCCGTCGGAGCTGGAGTCGTGGGCGCGCGGCGCCGGCGCCCAGGACGTCCGCGCGGTCACCGAGGAGTTCGCCGCCGCCCTCGCCGGCTGGCCGATCCGGACGTTCGAGGCCGCGGTGCCGTCGGAGAAGCTCACCGTGCGCTGGCGGCTGTTCGCCTACCACCTGTGGCTGCGGCTGTCCGCCGTGGACAAGAAGGTGCTGTCGAAGATCCTGCCGCGGGAGCTGTTCTACAACGTGATGATCACCGGGACCAAGCGGCCGTCCTGAGTTGGGTTATTCGTTCAGCCTCGGTGACGTCGCCTACCTGCGTTCCGGCGCGGGGGTGGCGGCGCTCGCCGAGGTTTCGGCGCTGCCGCTGACCGACCCGATCGCGTCGGTGGCGGCCGTCCGCCGTCTCGTCGGCGAGGAGCGCGCGGCCGCCGTCCTGGAAACCGTGCTGCTGCGGCGGAAAGCCGTCGGCAAACTGTCCGGTGTGGACTGGATGTTCACCTCCGACGCGCTCCAGCAGGCGAGCGCGTCGGTCGTGGCGCGGCACCGGGCTCTGCGGCTGGCCGGTCTCGACGTCCACGACGTCACGTGCTCGGTGGGAGCGGACCTCGTCGAAATCGCCCGGGTGGCGCGGCGCGCGCTCGGGTCCGATGTGGACTCGGTGCGGCTGGAGATGGCCCGCCACAACGGATCCGCCGCGGGGGTCGCGTTCGGCCTCGTCCGTGCCGACGCGCTGCGCCCGGTGAGCCGCTCCGGGGTCGTCGTCGCCGATCCGGCGCGGCGCGACTCCGCCGGGCGCCGGGCGTGGAAACCCGCCGACTTCGCCCCGCCGCTGGACGGCCTGGTCGAGGCCTACCCGGGACGTCCGCTGGCGATCAAGTGCGCGCCCGGCCTCGACTTCACGCTCACGCCGTGGGCGGAGGAGGTCGAACTGGTGTCCCTGGACGGCCAGGTGCGCGAGTCCTGCCTCTGGCGCGGCCTGAGTACGGGTGTCACCCGCCGGGCGACCGTGCTGCGCTCGGACGGGACACAATGGACGGTCACCGATGCCGAACCGGACGAACTGCCCGCGCGCGAGCCGGGGGAGTGGATCGTCGACCCCGACGGCGCCGTCGTCCGTGCCGGGCTGGTCCGCCACTACGCGGCGCGGCACGGGTTGTGGCAGCTGGACGAACGCATCGCTTACCTGACCGGTGACACGCCGCCGCCGGGCGTGCGGGCTTTTCGCGTCCTGGAGCAGGGGGCGTACAGCGAGAAGACGCTGAAGGCGGTGCTCAAGCGGCACGACGTCGGGCGGCTGGAAATCCTGGTCCGCGGACTCGACGTCGACCCGGACGCGTTGCGGCGCCGACTGAAGCCGCGCGGGGAAGCGGAAGCTTCGGTGGTTTTGACGCGGATCGGCCGCGCGCCGGTGGCTTTTGTGTGCCGGGCCGAGCGAGTGACGTAGGTTCCCCCGGTCGTCAAGTTCCACTGGAGGATTCGCCGTGTCCGGAAAATGGTCAAACCTCGTCAAGCTCGCCGCCGCCGCGGCCATCGGCGCCACCGTCGCCTCGGGAGCCACCGCGCTGGCCGGCTCGGACGAATCGACCGCCGCGCGCTCGAAGGAGCCGGCCAACATCGGCCAGGTCAAGCTGGACGTCAAGGCGTACTACGGCGACTACGTCGATGCCGCCGGCAAGCACCACTACTCCGACACCAGCCGGTTCGTGAAGGACACCGACCGGGTCGTCTCGGACGCGAAGCGCTTCCTGCAGCAGTCGCTGGGCCGGGTGAAGAACCCGGCGATCGTGCTCGACGTCGACGACACCTCCGAGGTCACCTACGGCTGGGAGGCCGACAACGACTTCGGCTTCGACCCGGTCAAGCAGCAGCAGGCCATCGACAACGGCACGTTCGTCGCCAACAAGCCGGTGCTGGAGCTGGCCAACTGGGCGGCGCAGCGCGGCGTCGAGGTCTACTTCCTGACCGGCCGCAACGAGTTCCAGGGCCCGCAGTCGCTGAAGAACCTGGCCAACGAGGGTTTCCCGGCCCCGGCGGGTGCGTTCTTCAAGCCGAAGACGACCGCGCCGGACTACCTGCCGTGCGGGCTGACCTGCACCACCGTCCAGTACAAGTCGGGGACGCGGGCGCACATCGAGGCGACCGGCGCGAAGATCGTCCTCAACCTCGGCGACCAGTTCAGCGATCTCGAAGGCGGCCACGCGCTGCGCCCGGTCAAGCTGCCGAACCCGATGTACTACCTGCCCTGATCGCGGAATAACCGCCGGGCCCGGTGTGCTGCTCCCAGTACACGGAACATCCCAGGGAGCTGACATGGCGAAGAAGGTTCTGCAGCCGGGCCCGGACCACCCGATCACCGTCGAGCCGACCAAGGCCCGCGTGGTGGTCAAGGCGGGCGGGCGCGTCGTCGCGGACAGCCGCAACGCGTTCACCCTGCAGGAATCCACCTACCCGGCGGTCCAGTACATCCCGCTGGCGGACGTCGACGCGGGCGTGCTGGAGCGGACCACCCACGAGACGTACTGCCCGTACAAGGGCGAGGCGAGCTACTACTCGCTCAAGGCGGGCGACGTGCAGGCCGAGAACGCGGTCTGGACGTACGAGAAGCCCTACGACGCGGTCGCGCCGATCAAGGACCACGTCGCGTTCTACCCGAACGTCGTGGATTCGATCGAGCTGGTCGAGGACTGAGCTGGACCTCGACCTGCTGCGCACGTTCCTGGCCGTCCACCGGGCCGGCTCGCTGACCGGCGCGGCACCGTCACTGGGCCTGTCCCAGCCGACGGTGACCGCGCAGGTCAGAGCCCTGGAGGAGCAGCTCGGCCGGCAACTGTTCGTCCGCCGCGCGCGCGGTGTCACCCCGACGTCGGCGGCCGACGAACTGGCCGCCCGGATCGCCCCGCACGTCGACGCCCTGGCTTCGGTGACCGTCGGGGAGGCCGACCCCTTCGCCACGCCGGTGCACCTGGCCGGACCCGCCGAGCTGACGACCGAGCGGGTCCTGCCCGCACTGGCGGACCTGGTCGCCCGCGGCCTCCGGCTGCGGGTCACCTTCGGCTTGGCCGACGACCTCCTGGCCGGGCTCGCGCAGCGGCGCTTCGACCTGGTGGTCTCGACGATCCGCCCGCGCGGCCGCGCCTTCACGGCCACTCCGCTGACCGACGAGGAGTTCGTCCTGGTCGGCCCCCGCGGCTTCACCGGCGACCCCCGGACGGCGCCGCTGGTGGCCTACGCCGAGGACCTGCCGATCATCCGCCGCTACTGGCGTTCGGTGCTGGGCGCGCGTCCGGCGGCGGCCCCGGCGGTCGTCGTCCCGGACCTGCGCGGCGTCCTGGCCTGCGTGCGGGCGGGCTTCGGCGTCAGCGTGCTGCCGCGGTACCTCTGCGCGGCCGAGCTGGCGTCGGGGGACCTGGTCGCGCTGCTGGAGCCGGAGGAGCCGCCGATCAACACGCTCTTCGCGGTCACCCGGACCGAGCCCTGCCGGGCGGGGCCCGCGGCGGTGCGGGACGCACTGCGCGCGGACGCCGCCCGGTGGTGACTCAGCCGGTGTAGCCGGCGAAGATCTTCGCGAACTCGTACTTCGACTGCGGCACGTTGGTGCACTTGTACAGCGCGCCGGTGCACGCGTTGGCGTCCCGGCCCTGCTCCCAGAACGACAGCATGCCCAGGTGGACCGTCTTCGCGAAGGCCACCAGCGCCTTCGCGTCCTTCTGGTAGAAGATCTCGTTCTGCGAGTCGTTGACGCCGATCATCGGGGTGACGCCGACCTTCTTCCACGCTGCCGCGTCACTCAGCCCGTACAGCGATTTGAGCTGGGCCTGGGTCGCCTTGGCCGCCGAGATGGCCTTCGCGCCCTGGTCGCCGGCGCCCTGGTAGTAGTCCATCGCCATGATGTTGACCAGATCCAGGTTCACCCCGGCGTTCTTGGCGGCCTTGACGACGTTGAGGCCGTCCGCGGTGAGGCCGTTGGGCAGCACCGGCAGGGTCAGCGAAATCTTCAGCCCGGGGTTGTTGTCCTGGAGGGTCTTCAGGGCCTGGGAGCGGCGGGCGATCGACGTCGGATCCGCGACGGCCGCGCCTTCGATGTCGAAGTCGGCGTACTTGAGGCCGTAGGCCTTGACGACGGCGTCGTACTCGGCCGCAACCTGCGCGGCCGTGCTGCAGGCCTGGGCCAGTTCGATGCCGGACGCGCCGCCGAAGGAGATCTTGACGTCGCCGCCCGCGGTGCGGATCTTGGCGATCTCCTCCTTCTGCCACGCCGTGCGCGGGTCGTAGGCGCCGAACCAGCTGGCCTTGCAGCCGTAGGAGTTGACGAACGCGAGCGTGAAGCCCTTGACGCCGCTCGCGGCCGACATCGCCGACAGGCTGGGTGTCGGCCACGCACCCATGTCGACATAGGGACCGACCGGGATCGGCGAGCCGGCCGCGGCGCCGGCCGGGGTGGCGACCGCGGAACTCAGCAGGGCGGCACCGGCCAGGGCGGTCAGCAGGGACTTCAGGCGCATGGGAAACCTCCACGGCTGGAAGCGCGGCGGCGGAAAGCTGTCCCCATTGGTATAGACCATTTACCGTGGTGTGGACCATCGGCTGATCGGGCTACCCCGGTCACGCTGCGCGACGCCGTCCCCGGCCGAGCCACCATTCGGCGGCCAGCAGCGGGAGCACCCAGCCGGTCCACGTCGTGATCCCGGCGATCGCCTGGCCCAGGGCGACTTCGCTGCCGCCGAAGGTCGTGTCCAGCTGCGGCGTGAGCACGATGGCCCAGACCACGCCCCAGATCCGGTTGCTGATGATCGACATGCAGAGCGCGAAGCTGCGGATCATCCAGCGGCGGTGCTCGCCGAACCGGCGCGCCCGCGCCATCCGGTAACCCTGCACGGTGCAGCCGAACCAGAGCGCCGCGAGCAGCACGTTCGACACGGCTCCGACCGGCCCGAACGGCGCCGCGAGCGCGATCACGAACCCGGCGATCGACGCCGGGATCGCGCCGGCGAAGACGTAGACGCGCCCGGTGCGGCGGTGCACCGCCGGGTGCTTCTGCCGCACCCACGGCCAGATCTGCAGCGCGCAGGTCACCATGGCGACGGTCGCGAACCCGATGTGCGTGACCAGCACCGGGTAGTACCAGGCGGTCGGGGCCGGGATCCGCGACCGCGCGGGGTTGAGCCCGAGGTAGGGCGGCAGCGAAAAGACCAGGAACGCGGTGACCAGCAGGCCCAGCGGGAACACCCACGGGCGGCGCACCCACGGCTTCGGGCGGCGGACTTCGGTCGTCGTCATGCTTCCCCCTTTGTACGGTGTTTTCGCACCGTATTCAGCGGTCTTCAAAACGGGCAATCTTCGGCGCCGACATTGGGGGAGTACCCTGAAAGTGTTCTAGGTCCTGTTGGCAACTGTTCTAGTACGGAGTTCCGTGACCGAGGCGCCCTACCTCCGGATCGCGGCGGAGCTGCGCCGCCGGATCACCGCGGGCGAGCTGCGGCCGGGCGAGCGCGTCCCGTCGACCCGGGCCCTGGTCCGCGAGTGGGGGGTCGCGATGGCGACGGCGGCGAAGGCGTTGTCCGCGCTGGGCGAGCAGGGCTGGGTGCGCGCGGTCCCGGGCAGCGGCACGGTCGTCGCCGACCGGACGCCGGTCAAGCCGCCGCTGGGCCGGGACGCGCTGGTGCGTACTGCCATCGACCTGGCCGACGCCGAAGGATTGGCGGCGCTGTCGATGCGGCGGCTGGCGGCCGGGCTGGGTGTCGGCCCGATGGCGTTGTACCGGCACGTGCCGGACAAGGAGGAGCTGCTCCGGCTGATGGCCGACGTCGCACTCGGGGAGGCGGAGCTGCCGGAGCCGGGCCCGGCGTCGTGGCGGCCGCGTCTCGAACTCGCCGCCCGCGCGCAGTGGCGCGCGTACCGCCGTCACCCGTGGCTGGCCCCGATCCTGCTCAACTCCCTGGTGCGCCCGCCGGTCCTGGCGGCGGGCCTGCGCCTGGTCGACTGGTCGCTGCGAGCGCTGGCCGGAACCGGCTTGAAGCGGCGGGTGAAGCTGCAGGTGATCATGACGCTCAACGGCTGGGTCGGCGGCCTGGCCGTGAGCAACGCGTTCGAGATCCAGGCGGAGCAGGACACGGGCATCACGGGCGACCAGCGCCTGGAAGCGGACATGGCGCTCCTGACGCGGTTCCTCGACTCGGGCCGGTTCCCGACGCTGACCGAGGTGATGACCGGCGTCGAGGACGTCGGCCTCGACGAGGCGTTCGAGTTCGGCTTGCGGCGCCAGCTCGACGGGATCGCCGTGCTGCTGGGCGAACACTAGACTGGCGGCGGTGCTGATCACGACGGAGAGGCTCACGCTGCACGCGTGGTCCGAAGAGTTCTTCGACGACTTGTTCGCGCTGGCCCAGCTGCCCGAGACGGTCCGCTACGTGGGGACGGGCGAGCCGTGGAGCCACGAGTACACGCTGGCCAAACACCGCGCGACGTTGGCGCACTGGGCCTCGCACGGCTTCGGCTGGTTCGCGGTCTCGGCGTCCCCCGGATCGTTCGACGGAGTGGTGTCGCTGGTGTGCCGCGACGCGACGGAGTCGGGGCTCGGCCTGCCGGCGGTGGAGATGGGCTGGTGGATAGCGCCGTCGGGCTGGGGCCGCGGGTATGCGACGGAAGCGACTGCGGCGGTGCGGGACAAGGCGTTCGAGGCGGGCTGGGCGGATCGGCTGCTGGCGGTGTACGAGCCGGTGAACAAGCCCTCGGCCCGGGTGGTCGAAAAGCTGGGGTTTTCGGTGCACAGCAAGTTCGTGCTCGACGGACGGGTGGAGCAGCGGGCGGTCCTGGACCGCCCGCGCTGAGCCCCGGTCAGACGGCCGCCGGCACTGGTCCCACCCACCGGTGCACCGCTTCCGCCAGCCCGGCATCGCCCTCGCCGGAGGTACCCACCCAGGCGACGTGCCCGTCCGGCCGCAGCAACAGCGCCTCGATGTCCGAAGTGGACGGACTTGCCGCAGCGACCACCTCCACCGCGGCGGACCAGGCCGCGAACGACCCCGTCAGGTCCAGCAGCACCGGCCGCCCGGCGTGCAGCAACGCCGACAACTGCGTGTCCACTCCCGAAACCCGCAGCGGCACGTCCGGAGCCAGCCGCCCCAGCCACGGGTGCCCGCCCGGCTCGTAGCACGCGTCCAGCCCCGTGATGATCTCCGCCAGCGCGCGGTTCCCCGCCGGGTGCACGGCCACGCGCCGCAACAAGTCCGCCCACGGCTCCTCGCCGGCTTCCTCCAGGGCCACCTGTGCCCGTGTGTTCGCGAGGATCCGCTCGCCCGCCGCGTGCCGCTCGGCGTGGTAGGTGTCGAGCAGGTCCTCCGGTGCGGTCCCGTGCACCGTCGCGGCCAGCTTCCAGCCGAGGTTGAAGGCGTCGTCGAGCGCGACGTTCACGCCGATCGCCCCGGCCGGCGGGTGGATGTGGGCCGCGTCGCCCGCCAGGAGCACCCGGCCTTCGCGGTACTGCGACGCCAGGCGGGCCGCGTCGCCGAACCGGCTCAGCCAGCGGGGTGCGCTCAGCTCGACGTGCCGGCCGAGGACCGCGTCCACCTGCGCCTGCAACCGCTCCAGCGTCACCGGCGTGTCCTTGTCCGACGGCGGGTCGTCCTCCCGGACCACGATCCGGACGTACCCCGGCCGCGGGATCACGAACACGCTCCGCCCGTCCGGGCCCACCGAAGGACCGTACGGCAGGTCGCATTCGACGTCGCCGAGCAGCGCGTACCAGCGGGCGTCCACGCCGGGGAAGCCGATGCCGGCTTGCTTGCGCACCGTGCTGCGGCCGCCGTCGCAGCCGACGAGGAAGCGCGCGTGGATCGTCCGGCCGAAGCGTCCATTGTGGACCACCGTGGCGACGCCGTCCGCGGACTGGGTGAACGAGCGCACGTCGTGGCCGCGCAGGATTTCGGCGCCCAGTTCGAGGGCCCGGGCCTCCAGGACCTCTTCGACGCGCGTCTGCGGGATGCCCAGCGAGAACGGGTGGTCGGTCGCCGTGCCGTCGAGCAGCAGCGGCCCGGGCAGACCGGTGGCCGGCGCGTGCGGCACCCGGTGTCCCTCGGCCACCAGGCTTTCGGCGAGGCCGCGGCGGTGCAGCAGGTCCAGCGCCCGCGCGTTCAGGTTGAAGCCGCGGCAGTACGGCGGCCGCTCCGGCCGGCGTTCGACGATCGTGGTGCGGACGCCGGCCAGCGCCAGTTCCGCGGCGAGCAGCAGTCCGGCCGGACCGGCGCCGGCGATGAGGACATCGGGATCGGACACGGTTTTCCCCTCAGAAGTGTTCGGGCCACGGCAGCGAGCCGGACCGGATTTCGGCCGCCGTGCGGCGGGCCCAGTCGAGCTCGGCCTGCCAGGCGTGCCGGACGAACTCGACCTCGATCATGAACAGCCGCGGTGCGCCCTTGCCGACCGTTTCGGCCAGCGCGGTCTCCGCGCCCTCGATGCGTTCGGCGAGGTGGCGGGCGCGTTCCTCCAGTGCGTCGGCGGCGCGCTCCGGGCCCAGCGCGCCGAGGTAGCTCACCGCCGCGACGAACTTCGGGTACTCCGCGACCGGCTCGCGGACCAGCTCGTCGAGCCAGGCGATGAACTCCTGGCGCCCGAGTTCCGTGTGCGCGTAGACGGTCCGCTCCGGCCGGTTGCCCTCCCGGACCGTCTCGACGGGCTCGATCCAGCGGTGCTTCGCCAGCGACTCCACGGTGTCGTAGAGCGAACCCGGGTTGATCTTGAACGTCGAGCCCTTGGAGCGCTCGCGCAGCGTGGACGCCATTTCGTACGGGTGCATCGGGCGTTCCAGCAGCAGGCCGAGCAGGGCCAGCGCGAGGGTGTTGCGGATCTTGCGTGGCACTAGTCGCTCCCTATTAGTCGGAACCGACTATACGGCTGTCGTCAAGTCAGGTTGCCGACGCAGGTGCGCAGGAGGTCGGCCAGGTAGCGCCGCTGGTCGGCCGACAGGTCGCCGAGCATCTGGAGTTCGACCTGCGTGATGAGGTCTTCGGCGGCCGCGAGCTGGGTGCGCCCTTGCGGGGTCAGCGTCACCGGGCGGGCCCGGCCGGTGCTCGCCTGCTCGGCGACGGTGACCAGACCGGCCGACCGCAGGCCACCCAGGACGTCCCGCAGCGACTGCCGGGTGACGAAGGTGATCCGGGCGAGCTCCGCCGACGACGCGCCGGGGTGGTCGTCGAGCGCGCGCAGCACGGCGTACTGCGACATCGACAGGCCCAGCGGGCGCAGCCGGTCGGTGCAGGCCTGGTGCAGGGCCTGCTGGGCGCGTTTGAGCAGGTAGCCGGGCCGGTCGCCGGTCGAGGGTTCGCTCATGACAGGAACCTTACGCGTCTGTAAGGACCCTGACACGGTGGCTAGAAGCGCGTGTGGTCCAGCCAGTGATGGAACAGTGTCGCGTCACCCGACACGGTGAGCCGCGGGTCGTCCGCGGCGATGCGCCGGGTCAGCGCGAGCAGCAGGTCGGCCGCGCGGCCCTCGACGACGACGTCGGCCTCGGTTCCCTCGGCCACTTCCACCCCCGCCGGCGTCCGCCGGACGAGCCAGCCGAGGTGGGGCTCGGTGGAGCGGAACAGCAGCGTCTCGCCGGCGCCCTGCAGCGACGTCCGGTCCAGCGCCGGGTGCGGCTGACGCGCGAAGACGGCCACGAGTCCGAGGCCCTCGGAGATGCCGTCCGCGGCGAGGTCGGCGTCGACGTCGTACGGCCTGCCTGTCGCCAAGGCGGCGTCCGCGCGGTGGACGACCGTCTCGTGGGTCAGCCGCCGCGTCCAGAACCCGGCGCGCCGATCGGGGGTCCACGTCGACGTCGGGGTCTCGGCACCGACCTCGGCCACGGCGGCGACGAGCCGTTCCGCGCCGTCGTGCAGCCAGCCGCCGAGGGCCTCGAACGTCGGCGGGTCGTCGATCGTGACGGCCTCGAACGGCACGTAACCCGTGGGCCGGGTCGCGATGATGGCGGCGGACTTGTGGTAGGCGACCCCGACGTGGCAGGCCAGGTCCCGCAGTGTCCACTCCGGACACGTCGGGACCCGCGTGTCGGGTGCGGCGCCCGCGATCGCCGTCCCGAACCGGTCCGCTTCGGCGACGAGGGCGCCGGCCAGCCGGTCGTGGCTCAAGGTTTGCACCCCGCCACGGTAGACCGGGCGACGGCGGCCGTGGGGTCATGATCGGCTGCCCCGAAGACGACCTCCCCGGACCTGGACAGCGGTCTCGGTGCGGGTCAAGATCCGTAGGGTGGCGGGGTGACTGGGGAATTGAAACGCGCCCGGCTCGGGGTTTCCGTCGTGTTCGCGGTGTGCGGCGCCGCGTTCGCGACCTGGCTGGCCCGGGTGCCCGCGGTGCAGGGACGGCTCGGGCTGAGCACCGGCGAGCTGGCGACCGGCCTGTTCGGCCTCGCCGCCGGATCGGTACTCGCGCTGCTGGGCGCGGGCGCACTGCTCACCCGGATCGGCAGCCGCGCGGCCGTCGTGCTCGGCGCGGTGGTGCTGTGCGCGGGGCTGCCGCTGGTCGCGCTCGCGTGGTCGGCGCCGGTGTTCTTCGCCGCGCTGGTCGTGCTCGGCGTGGGCAACAGCCTGCTCGACGTCGCGATGAACGCTCACGCGGCCCGCGTCGAGGAGGGTTACGGCCGCCCGATCTTCGCGGGCTTCCACGCTTTCTGGAACATCGGCGGCCTGGCGGGTTCGGGCGTCGACGCGCTGATGGAGGCCCTGCACGTCCCGGTGACGGTGCACTTCCCGGTCGCCGGCGCGGTGTTGCTCGCGCTCGCGCTGTGGGCGGCCCGCACCCGGTTCCTCGCCGGCGCCGACCGCGGCCAGGGCGACGCGGCCTTCGCGTGGCCGAGCCGGGCACTGGTGCCGCTGGGCGTGATCGCGTTCTGCGGGTTCGTCGCCGAAGGGGCGGTCAACAGCTGGAGCGCGGTGTACCTGGCCGATGTCACCGGCGCAACGCCCGCGCTCGCCTCCCTCGGTTATTTCGCGTTCTCGGGAACGATGATCGCGGTCCGGCTGATCGCCGACCGCGTGGTGGCACGCACGGGCCCGGTCCGCTTCGTCCGGGTAGCGGCCGCGATCGCGGTGCTGGGCTTCGCCGTGGTCCTCGCGGCGCCGTGGCCGATCGCGGTGGTGTCCGGCTTCGCGGTCGTCGGGCTCGGCGTGGCCGGAATCGTGCCGATCGCGTGGAGCGTGGCGAGCCGCAAGCAGGCGGACGCGCCGGCCCGGGCGGTCGCCGCCGTCGCGGCCTGCGGGTACGTGGGCTTCCTTGTGGAGCCGGCCCTGGTGGGCGCACTTGCGACGAGTGTCGGCCTGCACTGGGCCCTGTCGTCGGCGGTCGCGGTCACCTTGGGGATCGTCTTCCTGGCGCCTTCGCTGCGGGAACCGACGTTCACGCGGGCCGGTCCGGCCTAGGCTCGCGAGGTGGAAAGGCCCTCTCGATCGACCGGGTACGGGGGCCGCCCGCCACGGACGATCGGATCACCGTCCGGGCGTTGGGCTTGTTGACGGGCGGCGACGAGCACGAAGAAGTACTCGCCACCGCCCGCGCGCCGAGGGGTAAACGTGCTGGTCATCCCACTGTCGGCACCCTTGGTCGTTTTGAGGACAACGTCGCCGTCGGCTCACACCGGCCGATCCGGCCCGTCTCGACGCCGTCCACGAGGCCTCACCGCAGCGGTGAGCCGAACCAGCGGGCGAGGTGGTCGTCGAGGTCCCGTTGGTCGTCGCCGATCCAGGCGATGTGACCGTCGGGACGCAGCAGGACGCCCGGAACGTCGAGGGCCGCGGTGGGGTCCGCGAGGTGGTCGACCCGGTCCGCCCAGCCGCCGGCGGTGAGACGTTCGGTGCGGTCCAGCAACAGCCCGCGGCCGCCGCGCAGCCGGTCGTAGAGGCGGCCCTGCTTGACGTCGATGTCGCGCAGCCGCCGGCCGAGCAGGTCGGGGCCCTCGCCGAAGTCGTAGCGGATGTCGATCGCGGCGATCTTCCCGATCAGGTGGCGGTTGACCACGTCGAAGTCCATCAGCTCGGCGAGCAGCCGGCGCACGGCCTGCGGCCCCGCTCCGGGGGAGGTCAGTTCCATCTGGGCCCGCGTGTTGTCGAGGACCGCCTCGGCGACCGGCTGCCGTTCGGTCTGGTAGGTGTCCAGCAGCGGCTCCGGCGCCCAGCCGCGGACCCGCGCGGCCAGTTTCCAGCCGAGGTTGAAAGCGTCCTGGATGCCGAGGTTCAGGCCCTGCCCGCCGGTGGGCGGGTGGATGTGCGCGGCGTCGCCGGCCAGCAGCACCCGCCCGGCCCGGTACCGCTCGGCGAGCCGGGTGGCGTCGCCGAATCGCGACAACCAGCGCGGGGAGTGCACGCCGAAGTCGGTGCCGGCGACGGCCCGGAGCTGTTGCCGGAAATCGTCCAGGGTGGGTTTGGCCGCCCGATCGGCCACGCCCGCGGCGGGGACGACGACGCTGTAGACGCCTTCGCCGAAGGGCCGGAGCCAGAACCGCTTGTGGATCTCGCCGACCTCGGCCACCTTGGCGGCGATCTCCGCCGGCGGCGCGCTCACCGCCATTTCGCCCATCAGCGTCTCGGTCCGCGAAGGCTCGCCGGGGAAGCCGATGCCGCTCAGCTTGCGCACCGTGCTGCGCCCGCCGTCACAGCCGACGAGGTAGCGCGCCCGGAGCCGTTCGCCGTCGGCGAGCTCGACGGTCACGCCGTCGTCGTCTTGCCGGAAATCGACCACGGCCGCGCCGTGCCGGACCTCGGCGCCGAGGTCGATCGCGTGTTCTTCGAGGATCCGAACGATCACCGGCTGCGGGATGCCCAGCAGATAGGCGTGCGCCGAGTCGAGGTCCTGCGGCGCGGGCTTCGGGATGGCGGCGAAGAACCCGCCGGCCGGCCGCTGCCGCCCGTGTTCGAGGAGGCGGTCCAGCAGGCCGCGCATGGCCATCAGTTCGAGACTGCGGACGTGCAGCCCGACGATGCGGACGAACGACGCGGGTTCGGTGTCTTGTTCCAGGACGAGGACGCGCACGTCGTGCAGCCGCAGTTCGGCGGCCAGCGTCGCGCCGGTCGGCCCGCAGCCGGCGATGATCACGTCGAACGGAGGGGGCGAAGAGTCCATGGTGGTGCCTTTCGGGAGTGCCTCGGTCCGGCGCTCCCGGCGACACCTACGTCAATCGCCCGGCCGTGACTGGAGGGGGAGCACCCACATCGATCCAGCGTTCATGGGTCTCACCTCCTCGGGCGGTGTCACGGTCCCCGGCAAGCTACAAGCCCGGCCGTCACCCCGTCCAATCCTTTTGTCGCCTGCGCGACCACGCCCTGGTCAGGCCGTCGGCCGGCCCGCCCCCGCGTAGTCGTCGCCGTCCCGGCGGTAGGAGTGGACCTGGACCGCCTGGCCGGTCTGCGGCGCGTCGATCATCTGCTGGTTGCCGATGTAGAGACCGACGTGGTGGATCTTCGTCGCCGGCTCGCCGTAGAAGATGAGGTCGCCCAGCTGCGGGTCGGTCACGTGCGGCACGCTGCGGAACTGCGTGTCGGCCGTGCGCATCAGCTTGATGCCCGCGCTCCCGTACGCCGCGGTCGTCAGGCCCGAGCAGTCGAAGCCGGGGTCGCTGCCGCCGGTGCCGTTGCCGCCCCAGATGTACGGGAGGCCGATCTTGTCGATCGCGAAGTTGACCGCGCTCAGCACCGCCGGGTTCGGCGGCGTCGTGCCCTGGCCGACCGTGCCGTAGACGTTGACCGTGGCCAGTGTCCGGTGCAGGAACAGCGGCGCCGCCTGCAGCGTGCTGACCGAGTTCCACCACGTCTGGCCCTGGGACAGGTCGTGGCCGTCGGCGCACAGCGCGCGGCCCGTGGTCAGCGCCGCGTCGTCGATATTTTGGACATCGGGTTTCCCGCCGGACGCGCTCGCCTGGTACTTGCCCCAGACCGCCGGGGCGAGCTGCATCGGCCCGGCGGCGTTCGCCGTCGAGACGACCTTGTTGTAGAAGTCGCGCACCTCGATCGTGCCCAGCGGCTTGTCCAGGACCCCGGTTGTGCCGAACTGCCCACCTTGGACCCGGCCGTGATCCGTGGTCACTTTTCCGACCGCGGCCAGCGTGACCCAGGAAAGGTGACACCCGGGGAGGTCTTTGCTCAGCTTCGTCGTCGCCTTCGCGTAGCCGACCATCGCGCGCAGCGGGACGTCGAGCCACTGGCTGGTCTTGGACGCCCAGGCATCGAACTCGCTCGCTTCGGGCACCTTCGGCGGCGTCGAGGTCTGCGGTGGCGTGGTCGCCGGCGGCTTGGACGTCGTCGGCTTGGCGGACGTCGTCGACGCCGTCGCGGCGGCGTTCGTGGTCTCCTGCTGCTGGGGCGCGAGCAGGATGCCGGCCACCAGGGCGCCCGCGACGACGACCACCGCCGCGATCACGACCACGGGCTTCCGCCGGCGAGGCCGGGGCGCGTCTTCCTCGGTCTCGGTGCCGGCCGGGACGACCTCGGGCTCCTCGTCGCTCACCGGGCCGCTCCCGTGAGCCGGTCGAGGACGAACCCGCGCAGGCCGTCGAGGTCGGTGTCCATCGCGACCTCGATCGGGCGGCCGGGGGAGAACTGCGGATCGTCTTCGCCGAGCCGTCGCCGATCGACCAGGGTCTGGCCGCGTGCCGGCCCGAGGCCGCAGTCGACGTCGACCCGGTAGGTCTCGGTGTGCAGGATGCCCGGCGAAATCGCCTCGGCGACCGCGACCGCGTCGTGCATGACCATCCGGTCCTCGCCGAACACGCGCGTGTAGTGCTGCCGGTAGGTCGACGTCAGCCCTTCGAGGGTGGCGCCGACGGACCCCGACGACGCGAGCTTCGCCAGCCATTCGCCGTCGACGGCGCAGCGGTGCGTGAGGTCCAACGGGACCAGCACGACCGGGACGTCCTCCTCGACCAGCACCCGCCGGGCCGCCTCCGGGTCGCTCCAGATGTTGAACTCGGCCGCGGTCGTGCTGTTGCCGAACGTCACGCCACCACCCATGATCACCAGCCGCGCGATCTTCGCCGCCGCGCCCGGGTGGGCCGCGAGCAGCGCGGCGATGTTCGTCAGCGGCCCGATCGGGGCGATGGTCACCGGCCCGTCGGCGGCTTCGAGCAGGTCGAGCATCAGCCGGACGGCGTCGCGCTCCTCCAGCGGACGGCTCGCCTCGGGCAGCGTGTAGGAGTGGCCCGACAGGCCGTCGCCGCCGTGGACCTCTTTCGCGTCACGCGGCTTGGAGTGGACGAGCGGCCGTGCCGCCCCGGCGGCGACGGGCACGTCGTCGCGGCCGAACAGCGCCAGCAGCCGGCGCGCGTTCGACGTCGTGCGGTCGAGGGGGACGTTGCCGAAAACCGACGTCACACCGAGGAGGTCGACGTCCGGGGACAGCGCCGCCAGCGCGATCGCCAGCGCGTCGTCGACGCCGGGGTCGGTGTCGATGATCAGCTTCGTGCCCATCCAGCTCCCCTTGCCTGCGAACCCGTCCCGCACACAGGTTACGGTCACGGGCATGACGTCGATGTGGGGTGCGCCCGCGCTGTCGCGGGTGCGGGCCTGGCGCCGTGCCCGGCAGGACCCGCGGCAGGCGAAGTTCCTGACCGCCGACTCGCTGCGCTGGGTGCTGCGCAACCGCGCCTACACGCCGTGGTACCTGGTCCGGTACTACCGGCTGCTCAAGTTCCGGCTCGCCAACCCGCACATCATCCTGCGGGGGATGCTCTTCCTCGGGAAGGACGTCGAGATCCACTGCCGCCCGGGCTACGGGCGCCTGGAGATCGGCCGCTGGGTCCACATCGGCGACGGCAACGCCATCCGCTGCCACGAGGGCTCGCTGCGGATCGGCGACAAGTCGGTGTTCGGCCGCCAGAACGTGATCAACTGCTACCTCGACATCGAGCTCGGCGCGGCCACGCTGGTCGCCGACTGGGTGTACATCTGTGATTTCGATCACGTCATTTCGGACATCCACGTGCCGATCAAGGACCAGGGCATCGTGAAGTCCCCGGTCCGGATCGGCCCGGACACCTGGCTCGGCACCAAGGTCAGCGTCCTGAAGGGCACCCGCATCGGCCGCGGCAGCGTGCTCGGCGCGCACGCGGTCGTCCGTGGTGACATTCCGGACTACTCGATCGCGGTCGGCGCGCCGGCCCGCGTGGTCCGTAACCGCGAAGACGACTACGCGGCCGACGCCGCCCGTCGCGAGGCCGTCGCGGACATGGCCCGGAAGGCGAACAAGGCCCTGCAGAAGACCCTCGGCGAGCAGTAGGACCTCTCGCGCCGCGTGGTCGTTTCGGCGACAACGCGGCGCCGCGGGTGGACCTCGTTCTTCGGGAGCTGCCTCGCGCCGGCCTCGCCACTTCCGCCGGGCCGTGCCAGTGCGTCGAGGGCGGCGACGCCTGTCCGCGTGGCTGACCTGCGGTTTTCCGAGTGTTCGAAAATCGGCCACGCGCGTTCCCGGCCGTTCGGCGGCCATCCTCGGCTGATCGGCCGATCTCCGCCACCCCGGACCCCGGAAGCCTGGGCTCATGTCGATCATCCGGTTCGCCGTCCCGTTGCTCGCCGCCGCGGCGCTGCTGCCCGCCGTCCCCGCGGTCGCCACCGCGGACCAGCTCTCCTGGCGGCTCTGCGTCGAGGTCGCGAACGGCTGGGACCCCGACGACCACCGCACCGAATGCACGCTGGTCCCGGTCCCGGTGGACTACGCCGACCCCGGTGGTCAGAAAATCGACATCGCCGTCAGCCGGATCCGGGCGACCGGGACCCGGACCGGCGCGGTGCTCCTCAACCCCGGCGGTCCCGGCCAGTCCGGCCTCACCATGCCCCGCAGCATCGCCGACAGCCGCGCCGGCGGTCTCGGCGTTCACCACGACCTCGTCGGGTTCGACCCGCGCGGCGTCGGCTACAGCGCCGACCTGCCCTGCCCGGTCGAGTTCCCCGAGCCGGACCCGGGCGCCGTCGACAAGGAGAAGGCCCGCGAAGCCGCAGAACGCGCCGCTGCCGTCAAGCGCCAGTGCGTCGACGCTCACCCGGCCTTCGTCCGGAATCTGACCACGCCGACGATCGCCCGCGACCTGGACCGCATCCGCGTCGCACTCGGCGAGGACAAGATCGGCTACTACGGCGTCTCGTGGGGGACCGCGCTCGGCGCGCAGTACCGGTCGCTCTTCGACGACCACGTCGACCGGATGTTGCTCGACTCCGTCATGCCGCCGGACCTGGACGTCACTGCGATGGACGACGGCCAGGCGGCCGCGGGCGAGAACACCTTCCACGACTTCTCGGCGTGGATCGCCAGGTACGACGCCATTTACCGATTCGGGACCACGGAGCCCGCCGTCGCGAAAGCGCTGCTCGGCCTGCGGGACCGGCACGGCGCGACCGTCAACGACCTGCTCGCCGGCCCCCGGCGTGACTGGGCCCGCTCGGCGAAGCAGCTCGCCGCCATCCGCGACGGCGGCCGGCCCGTCGTCGAAAAAACGACAACCGGCGGCCTGGCCTGGGACGGCGAGCCGTACGCGTTCAACCACTTCCAGCAGACGGCGCTGCTCTGCAACGAGTCACCGAGCCCCCGCGACTTCGAGACCGTCTGGCAGCACCGCCTCGACCGGATGAAACGCTTCCCGGTCGCCGGTGGCTACGGCTTCTACGAACAGTTCTGCATCGGCTGGCCCCTGGCCGCCCGGCCGTGGATGTTCGAAAAAGGGACAAGCCCGCTGCAGCTGGCCGGCCACGTCTACGAGCCGATCACCCCGATCGGCTGGGCGCTCGCGATGCAGCAGCGGATCGGGGGCGCGCTCATGACCGTCGAGGACGACATCCACGGCTCGCTGTCGTCGCTGACGTGCGCCGACGCCGTGGTCACTTTCTTCGACACGGGCACGACGACCTCGGCGTCGTGCCCGGGGGCGCCGATCCCGGCGCCGTGAGTCAGACGCGGGCCCGCAGCTGGTCGCGGACCTCCATCAGCGCGAAGCCGAGCAGGTTCAGCCCGCGCCAGTAGTCCGGCTTGGTCGCGTTCTTCTCCTCGCGCGCGAGGCCGGTGCCCCAGACGAGGTCCTTCTTGGACGCCTCGACGAGCACCGCGTCCCTGGTCCCCAGCAGGAACCGGCGCAGGTCGCGGTGTTGCCGGAATTTGGCCAGGTTGCCGTCGACGACGATGTCGAACCGGTGCCGCTCCCAGGTGGCGGCGTCGAACCCGGCGACTTCGCGGCCGAGCACCTTGGCCGTCTTCGGGTCGGGCGTCGACCGGATCAGCTCGGCCTTCTCGACATCGCCGAACAACAGCGCCTTGCCCGCCATCATGTAGTGCTCGGCGGTCGGGTAGACGACGCCGTCGGCCTCGAATGGGTCGGCCCACCACTGGCTCAGGCAGCTCGCCGTGACCCGCCCGGACTTCGAGGGCGTGTGCCCGTAGAACAGCAGGTACTCGGGCTCCGCACCCTCGTGGACTTTTTCGCGCAACGCCTCGACACTGCGGACACCGTCGACCTTCACCATCCGCCTAGTGGACCACGTCCTCAGAGCAGGAAGTGGAACAGGGGGCTGCCCGGCTCGATCCGCTCCACCTGCAGCGGGCTCGCGTCCATCCGGGCCAGCAGCCCGGGCAGGTCGGCCGCCCGGGCGATCTCGATGCCGACCAGCGCCGGACCCATCTCGCGGTTGGTCCGCTTGACGTACTCGAAACGAGTGATGTCGTCTTCGGGCCCGAGGACCTGCTCGAGGAACCGCCGCAGCGCGCCCGGCTCCTGCGGGAACCCGACGAGGAAGTAGTGCTTCAGCCCCTCGTGCATCAGCGAGCGTTCGAGGATCTCGCTGTAGCGGCTGACGTCGTTGTTGCCGCCGGAGACCAGGCAGACGACGGTCTGACCGGGCTCGACCTCGACCACTGTGCCGAGCGACGCCGCGGCGAGTGCGCCCGCGGGTTCGGCGATGATCCCGTCCGACTGGTACATCGCGAGCATCTCGGTGCACACCGCGCCCTCGGCGACCGCGGCCAGCTCGGCGCCGGTCTCGCGGATCAGGGGGTAGGTGACCGAGCCGGCCTCGCGGACGGCGGCGCCGTCGACGAACGAGTCGAGCTCCGGCAGCCGCACCGGCTGCCCGGCTTCGAGGGCCGCGGCCATGCAGGCCGCGCCCGCGGGTTCGACGCCGACGATCCGGACGTCGGGGTGCCGCTCGCGCAGCCAGCTGCCGACCCCGGCGAGCAGCCCACCGCCGCCCACCGGCACGACCACGACGTCGGGGACAAAACCGAGCTGCTCCACGACCTCGAGCGCGACCGTGCCCTGACCGGCGACCGTGCGGACGTCGTCGAACGCGGGCACCAGGGTCGCGCCCGTGCGCTGCGCGTCCTCGTTGGCCGCGGCGAAGGCGTCTTCGTACGTTTCTCCGACAACGATGACCTCGATGTGCGCGCCGCCGAGCGTCGCGATGCGCTCTCGCTTCTGCCGCGGCGTGGTCCCGGGGACGTACACGCGGCCGGTGGCGCCGAGCCGGCGGCACGCGTACGCGACGCCCTGGGCGTGGTTGCCGGCGCTGGCGCAGACGACGCCTCTCGCACGGACGTCCTCGTCGAGCTGGACGATGAAGTTGTACGCGCCGCGGATCTTGTACGACCGGACGGTCTGCAGGTCCTCGCGCTTCACCCAGACCTGCGCGTTCACCCGGGACGACAGCCGGGCGCTCGGCTCCAGGGGCGTCCGGGTCACCACCCCGGCCAGCCGCTCGGCGGCCTTTTCGATGGTCGCCGCGGTCACCGTGTCGATGTCGTGCACCCCGGTGAATCTACGACTCGGGCGTCCCGGGCAACCGGCCGGGCCTCCGGGCGCATCAAAGGGGTGTCGAACGAGATGGGGGTCGCCGATGGACGCCGGATTCACCGAGTACGTGACCGCGCGGGCGGGATGGCTGCGCAAGGTCGCGTACTTGCTCTGCGGTGACTGGCACCGGGCCGACGACCTGGTCCAGTCGGCGGTCACCCGGCTCTACGCGAACTGGCCGCGGGCCGCCCGCGCCGACAACGTCGACGGCTACGTGCGCCGCACGCTGGTCAACACGTTCCTCGCCGAACAGCGCACGTCGTGGTGGCGGCGGGTGGATTTGCGCGAAAACGACCAGGACCCGCCCGCGCCCGGCGCGGACGTCGAACTGGCCCTCGACCTGCGGGCGGCCCTGGAACGGCTGCCGGCCCGCCAGCGGGCCACCGTCGTCCTGCGCTACTTCTGCGACCTTCCGGTCGCGGAGACCGCGCGGGCGCTGGGCTGCTCCGAAGGCACCGTCAAGAGCCAGACCGCGAAGGCCGTGAACGCGCTGCGCGAGCTGCTGGGCGAACCGATCCGGGAGGGACGAGCATGACCGACCACGAGCTGGCCACCAAGCTGAAGGAACTGGCCGAGACGCCCGCTCCGCCGCCGCGGATCGACCTCGACCGCGCGCGCCGGGTCGGCGGACGCCGTCGTCGCCTGCGGACCACCGCGCTGGTCCTCGGCTGTGCCGCGGTCGTGACGGCCGGCGGCGTGACGGCGGTGTCGCTGTTCCGGCCGGTCCCGCCGCCGGCGACCACGCCGGTGGCCACCGCACCCTCGCCCACGTCCGTCACGCCGGTGCCCACCGACAACCCGATGGTGGCGAAGGCGAGCTTCGGCTGGGTGCCCGAGCAGATCAAGGGCATCGAGTACGCCGTGGGCGAGCACGGTGACACCGTGCTGGCTGTCGGCCAGGGCGAGCTGGCGCCGATGATCTGGTTGTCGGTTTACGACCAGGACCCACCCCTCCCGCACAACCTCGGCGGGCAGCCGACCCGGATCCCGGTCCGGGTCGGCGACCGCGACGGCTACTGGCTCACCACCGACCCGGCCGACCCGCTGAACCACGGGAGCGCCTACCTGCAGTGGCAGGCCCCGGACGGCCGGTGGGCCCGGCTGAACGCGTACTACCTCGCGGTCCCGGACCTGCAGCAGGTGCTGACGCGGGTCGCCGGTGATGTCAGGTTCGGCACCCGGGCGGTGCCCCTGCCGCTGCACATCACCGGCCTGCCGGGCACGTTCCACCTCAGCGATGGTTACCTGCGGCGCCGCGCCGACCAGGACGGCGTCCCGTGGCGGCTGGTGCTGCAGTACACATCGGACGGCGCACTGGTCACCATCAACGTCTCGCCGCCCGGCGGCCCCACCGACGGCCTCGGCGAACCGCAGTGCGTGACGAAGAGCGGGTTGAAGGCCTGCGTTTCGTTCGACCAGCCGAAGATTAGCGGCATCACCGCGAAGGAACTCCTGAACCGGATCACCGTGCTCGGCCCGGACGAGGCGAAGTGGACCACGCACGTGATCGGGTGATCAGCGCGGCGGCGCCTGCGTGTGCTCGGTCCAGCGGGTCCCGTCCCACCAGCGCAGGACGCCGGGGGCGCCCGGGTGGGCGTACCAGCCGGGCGGCGGCCCCTGGCGCGCGGACGGCTGGGCGGTCACCGGCGCTGGGTAGGCGTTGCCACGGCTCTCGCCGCCGCGGTCGTGGAGGCTCAGCTTGTGCCCGCACGCCCGGCAGTTCGGGGTGAAGGCCTGCACGACCGCGACCCCGCCCGCCGTCGCGACGTTCGCCCAGAGCTTGCCCTGCCGGCGGCCGAATTCGGCGACGGCCGAGTTGGTGCAGCGCTTGCAGTTGGTGCAGCCCGTCCGGACCCGTTCGGCCATGGCGACCCCCTGCCGGGGACGTCGCCGCTGCCCGGTGGCTCGTTACCGGGTGCTCAACCCTTGGGCACCGCCGGGTACGGGACGAAGGTGCTGGTGTTCTCGTCCACGGTGAGCTGCTTGCCGATCGTCGGGAACGCGCGCTGCGAGCACGCCGGGCGTTCGCAGACTTTGCACCCCATCCCGATCGGCGTCGCGGCGGCGGGTTCGTCCAGGTCGAGACCGGTCGAATAGATCAGCCGCCCGGCGTGGCGCAGTTCGCAGCCCAGCCCGACCGTGAACGTCTTGCCCGGGCTGCCGTAGCCGCCGATGTTGCGCGACACCGTGCGCGCGATCCAGAAGTAACTCTTGCCGTCGGGCAGGGTGGCGATCTGGGTGAGGATCTTGCCCGGCTGGGTGAAGGCCTCGTAGATGTTCCACAGCGGGCACGCCCCGCCGACCCGGGAGAAGTGGAACCCGGCCGCCGACTGCCGCTTCGACATGTTCCCGGCCCGGTCCACCCGCACGAACGAGAACGGCACCCCGCGCTGCTTGGGCCGTTGCAGCGTGGACAGCCGGTGGCAGACCGTCTCGAAGCCGACGCCGTAGTGGTCGCAGAGCCGCTCGATGTCGTAGCGGAACCGTTCGGCCGCGGCCAGGAACGGCCCGTAAGGCAGGATCAGCGCCCCGGCGAAGTAGTTCGCCAGGCCGACGCGGGCGAGCGAACGGGCCGCCGGACCGGAGAACGCCCACGAATCGGCCAGCTCGGTGATGAGGTCGTCGTACTCGAGCAGGGCGATCTGCGAAGCCATCCGGAACGCCTGCTGCCCGACCCGCAGGCTCGGTGCCAGCCGCAGCACCCGCGTCACCGGCTCGTAGCGGTGCTGCTGGCCGGCGGCTTCGTCGATGCCCTCGCTGGTCACCTCGACGCCGTAGCGCTGGGAAAGCCGTTCCTTCAGCGCGCCCACCACCTGCCCGCGCAGCAGCGGGATGTCCGCGGCCATCTTCTCGGCGCGTTCGTCCAATTCCGCGACATAGTTCTCGCGCTCGTAGAAGAAGTCGCGGACCTCCTCGTGCGGCAGCGGCGCGGCCGCGCTGCCGTGCAGGCCCAGGCCGTTTTCCGTGGTCAGCGCGGCGGTGCTCTCGACGGCGTTGCGGTAGCTGCGGTGCAGCTTGACCAGCGCCTGGGCGATCGCCGGGAGGTTCGTGGCCAGGTCGTTGAGCTCGCTGGTCGTGACGTCGATGCCGAGGACCTCGTCGAGCAGGGCTTCCTTGACGTCGGCGACCAGCCGGGACGTGTCGTTGTTGGCGAAGAACTCGGTGTCGACGCCGAACGCCTGCGTGATCCGCAGCAGCACCGGCACGGTCAGGGGGCGCGAGTTGTGCTCGATCTGGTTGAGGTAGCTGGGTGAGATCTCCAGCACACGGGCGAGGTCGGCCTGGCTCATCGAGCGGCTTTCGCGGAGGTGCCGCAACCGGGCGCCGGCGAAAGTCTTCTCCATCCGAGGCCTCCTTTCCGGAAGGTTTCCGGCCCTGAACGGTTACGTGAACGGTCAAGAACGCGGATTTTCGATCACTTGCGAACCGGCCGATTCGCAACCTTTGCAAAGAGCGTACGTACCCTTCGCACAAATTGGCAAATTGGACGACTGGACCGAGTTTTCGCTGGCGTGTCAGGGTCAGGCCAAGCAAGGCGAGCAATCGCAAACTTCGCAACACCGGGAGAGTCCGATGACGGAACAGGCCAAGCAGGCGGCCGCGGAGCTGGCCGCGCAGTGGGCGAACGACCCCCGCTGGGCGGGCGTGCAGCGCTCCTACTCGGCTGAGGACGTCGTCAAGCTGCGTGGCAGCGTCGTCGAGGAGCACACCCTGGCCCGCCGCGGCGCGGAGAAGCTTTGGGACCTGCTGCACACCGAGGACTACATCCACGCACTGGGCGCGCTCACCGGCAACCAGGCCGTCCAGCAGGTCCGCGCGGGCCTGCAGGCCATCTACCTGTCCGGCTGGCAGGTCGCGGCCGACGCCAACCTGGCGAGCCAGACCTACCCCGACCAGAGCCTGTACCCGGCCAACTCGGTGCCGGCCGTGGTCCGCCGGATCAACAACGCGCTGGGCCGCGCCGACCAGATCAGCTGGGCCGAGGGCAACACCGACATCGACTGGTACGCCCCGATCGTCGCCGACGCCGAGGCCGGCTTCGGTGGCCCGCTCAACGCGTTCGAGCTGATGAAGGGCATGATCGCGGCCGGCGCCGCGGGCGTGCACTGGGAGGACCAGCTCGCGTCCGAGAAGAAGTGCGGTCACCTCGGCGGCAAGGTCCTCATCCCGACCAAGCAGCACGAGCGCACGCTGAACGCCGCCCGCCTCGCCGCGGACGTGCTCAACGTGCCGTCGCTGATCGTCGCCCGCACCGACGCCCAGGCCGCGACCCTGCTGACCAGCGACGTCGACGAGCGCGACCAGCAGTTCCTCACCGGCGGCCGTACCGCCGAGGGCTTCTACGAGGTCCGCAACGGCATCGAGCCCTGCATCGAGCGCGGCCTGGCCTACGCCCAGTACGCCGACCTGCTCTGGATGGAGACCTCCGAGCCGGACCTCGAGGTGGCGCGCAAGTACGCCGAGGCCATCAAGGCGAAGTTCCCGGACCAGATGCTGGCCTACAACTGCTCGCCGTCGTTCAACTGGAAGAAGCACCTGGACGACGCGACGATCGCGAAGTTCCAGCGCGAGCTCGGCCACATGGGCTACAAGTTCCAGTTCATCACGCTGGCCGGCTTCCACGCGCTGAACTACTCGATGTTCGACCTGGCGCACGGCTACGCCCGCGAAGGCATGACCGCCTACGTCGACCTGCAGGAGCGCGAGTTCGCTTCGGAGAGCCGCGGCTACACCGCGACCAAGCACCAGCGCGAGGTCGGCACCGGCTACTTCGACCAGGTCGCCACCGCGCTGAACCCGGAGAGCTCGACCACCGCGCTCAAGGGCTCCACCGAAGAAGCCCAGTTCCACTGATCCCGGCCGCGGCCTGACGACGGCAACCCCCACCGTCGTCAGGCCGCGACCTTCCCCCTTCTTTCCTTCCCTGCCCACAGCTCGCGGAGGCACCCCATGGTTGATCGGCTGAATTACCGCATCGAGGTCACCGGCCCGGTCGAGGGCCGGTTCGCGGAAATCCTGACCCCGGCGGCACTCGACTTCCTGGCCAAGCTGGACAACACGTTCGCCGGTCGCCGGCGCGAGCTGCTCGACGCCCGCCGCGTGCGGCGTGAGGAACTGCAGTCGGGCGAGAAGCCGCTCGGCTTCCTGCCCGAGACCCGCCGGATCCGCGACGACGAGTCGTGGCACGTCGCCCCGACCGCGCCGGGTCTGGAGGACCGCCGCGTCGAGATCACCGGCCCGACCGACCGCAAGATGACGGTCAACGCGCTGAACTCCGGCGCCAAGGTCTGGCTGGCGGACTTCGAGGACGCGACGTCGCCGACGTGGCACAACGTCATCGACGGCCAGCTCAACCTGTTCGACGCCATCCGCCGCAACATCGACTTCACCACCGAAGCCGGCAAGCGCTACACCATCGGCGACGACCCGGCGACGATCGTCGCGCGGCCCCGCGGCTGGCACCTGGTGGAGAAGCACATCCGCATCGACGGCCGTCCCGTGTCGGCCAGCCTGGTCGACTTCGGCCTGTACTTCTTCCACAACGCGCGCCAGCTGCTCGCCCGCGGCGTCGGCCCGTACTTCTACCTGCCGAAGCTGGAAAACCACCTCGAAGCGCGCCTGTGGAACGACGTCTTCCTGCTGGCCCAGCGCGAACTCGGCATCCCGCGCGGCACGATCCGCGCGACCGTGCTGATCGAGACGATCACCGCCGCGTTCGAGATGGAAGAAATCCTCTACGAGCTGCGCGAGCACGCGGCGGGCCTCAACGCCGGCCGCTGGGACTACATCTTCAGCCTCATCAAGAACTTCGCCGCGCACGGCGCCGACTTCGTGCTGCCGGACCGCGCGCAGGTCACCATGACCGTGCCGTTCATGCGGGCCTACACCGAGCTGCTGGTGAGCACCTGCCACAAGCGCCGGGCCCACGCCATAGGCGGTATGGCGGCCTTCATCCCGAGTCGCGATCCCGAGATCAACGCGACGGCGATCGAGAAGGTCCGCGCGGACAAGGAACGCGAGGCCGGCGACGGTTTCGACGGCTCGTGGGTCGCGCACCCCGGCCTGGTCCCGGTCTGCCGCGAGGTCTTCGACGGCGTGCTCGGCGGCTGGCCCAACCAGCTCGGCAAGCTGCGCGAAGACGTCCACGTCACCGCCGAGGACCTGCTGGACGTGGCCAGCGCCGGCGGCGAGGTCACCGAGGCGGGCGTGCGCGCGAACATCAACGTCGCGCTGCGGTACGTCGACGCGTGGCTGCGCGGCACCGGCGCGGCGGCGATCCACAACCTCATGGAGGACGCGGCCACCGCGGAGATCGCGCGCTGCCAGGTGTGGCAGTGGATCCGCAATGGCACGAAGCTCGAGGACGGCACGGCGTTGACCCGCGAGCTGGCGGTCGAATTCCTGGACGACGAACTCGCCTCGGTGCGGGCCGACCTCGGCGCGGGCAACCGCCTCGACGACGCCCGCGAGATCTTCACCGAAACCGCGCTGGGGGAGAAGCTGCCGAGCTTCCTCACCACGGGTGCCTACGCGCGGTACCTCACGGACGCCCGGTAGCAGGGGCCCCGGCCTCCCCTACCTGACGAGGGGAGGCCGGATTCCACACTGTTGGGATGGTGTGGGTCCGGACCGGTCCGGTGACGGCGGCTCCCCGTCACCGGACCGGTTCATGTCCGTCGCAGCACGAAGATCCGCCGCGTCACGAAGGCCGCAGGCGGTTCGCGGCAGGAGTCGTCACTCACAGGTGTGCTTCCAGTAGGACTTTCGCGGCCTCGCCCGCTGTGTCCGCCTCGCACGGGTCTCCGGTGATCGCGGCGAGCACGGTCGCGCCCTCCATGAGTGCGAACAGCTGGTCCGCGACGCTCCGGTCCGGCACCAGATCGCGCAAGTAGGCCCGGACCTCGTCCTTGTGCTTGCGGATCGCGGCGGCGATCCCGGGGGTCGGCTCGCCGAACTCGCCGAACGAGTTGATGAACGCGCAGCCGCGGAAGCCCGGCTCGGCGAACCAGTTCTTCAGCCAGGCGAACACGGCCAGGGGGTCGTCGCCGCGGGCGTGGACGAAATTGCGCAACGAGCCGCGCCAGCGTTCGTCGCGGCGCAGCAGGTACGCCTCGACCAGGTCGTTCTTCGCCGGGAAGCACTGGTAGAGCCGCTTGAGGGAGACGCCGGAGCGTTCGCGGACCGCGTCCATTCCGACTGCCTGAACGCCGTGGGCGTAGAAGAGGTCCTCGGCGGCTTCCAGCAGCCGGTCGGTCGCCTCCGTGGAATCCATGTCACCTGCCCCTGGCGCTGAGAATGATCGTTCTCTAGTCTAGCGGGAGCAGTGGAGAACGCACGTTCTCCGTGTCCGGAAGGAGCTCCCATGACCCCGCGCCCGCCGTTCCCGCCGTTCGACGAGGACACCGCCCGCCAGAAGGTCCAGGCCGCCGAAGACGCGTGGAACACCCGCGACCCGGAGCGCGTCTCGCTCGCGTACACCGAGGATTCGGTCTGGCGCAATCGCGACCAATACGTCGTCGGGCGCGCCCGGATCGTCGAGTTCCTGACCGCGAAATGGGCACGCGAGCTGGACTACGCCCTGCGCAAGGAGCTGTGGGGCTTCCGCGGCAACCGCATCGGCGTCCGGTTCCAATACGAGTCCCGGACCGCCGAGGGGCAGTGGTTCCGCAGCTACGGCAACGAGCTCTGGGAGTTCAGCGACGAAGGCCTGATGCGCCGCCGCGAAGCGAGCATCAACGACGTCCCGATCGCCGAAGCCGACCGCCGCATCTTCGGCCCGCGGCCGGAGTCGGAGCACGGCGTCCTGCTGCCGGTCTTCTAGGTCCGCCCTGAGCGGAAGCGGCCGCGGCCGGGCAGGTCGACGGGCATGGTCGGAAAAGTGACGACATCGGCGTTCGGCGGCGAAGTGAGCGAGTTCTACCAGCGGTTCCGCCGCGGCTACCCGCCCGAGGTCGCGGACGAGCTGGCCACGGCGTTCGCGCTGACTCGCGACGACATCGTCCTCGACCTCGGCTGCGGCACCGGCCAGCTGACCCGGGCCCTGGCGCCCCGCGTCGGGGCGGTGCTGGGCATGGACCCGGAGCCGGCGATGCTGGCTTAGGCCCGGCGGGCGACGGCGGAGCCGAACGTCGCCTGGCTGCTCGGCGCGGACTCCGACGTCGCCGCGCTGCCCCCCGCCCTCGGGCCGGGGCGCCTGGCCGCGGTGACGGTGGCGCAGGCGTTGCACTGGATGGACCACGAGCGGCTGTTCGCGGCGGTCTGTCCGCTACTGCGTTCCGGCGGCGGGCTCGCGGTGGTGACCAACGGCGAGCCGCTGTGGCTGCAGGACACGGCGTGGTCGGCCGCGCTCCGGGACGTCCTCTCCGCCTACCTCGCACCTCGCTGCACCGGACCTGTGGCACGGACGACGCGAGCCAGGAGCGGTACGCGAACGCCCTCACGGCCGCCGGGTACGCCGTGAGCTCGGCGGTCGTCGAGTACTCCGCGCCGCTGAGCGTCGAGGAAATCGCCGGTGGCGTTTTTTCGGCAATGAGCCCTGACCAGCTGCCCGGCCTCGACGCGAGGCCGGAGTTCACCGAGCGCATCCGGGCGGCGGTCGCCTCGCACGGCCCACTGCGGGAACGCGTCCGGGTCCGGCTCCTGACCGGAACCCGGTGAAGACCTAGACCTCCGGGATCTTGGCCGGAACCGGCTCGAAGGCGTTGCCGGTGGCGATCTTGGGCCGGGGCAGCTCGACCGGTTCGCCCGGCTTCGTCCGCCGGTAGACCTCGGCGGTCGCTTCGGCGATCCGGCCCCAGTCGAAGTCGGCGGCCAGCCGGGACTGCGCGGCCCGAGCCCGCTCGGCCGCGGCCTCGGCGTCGGAAAGCACCGTCGTCACCGCGTTGGCCAATTCCGCGACATCGCCGGGACTGAACGCCAGCCCGGTCTCGCCGTGCACGACGACCTCGCCGAGCCCGCCGGCCGTCGACGCCACCAGCGGCGCCTTCGCGGCCGCGGCCTCCAAGGCGACGATCCCGAACGGCTCGTACCGGCTCGGTAGCACCACGGCGTCGGCGGCGGCGAGCGCCGCGCGGAGGTCGCGGTCGGAGAGGTGCCCGACGAAGTCGACCGCGCGCCGCACCCGCAGCTTCCGCGACTGTTCGACCAGCTCGTCGAAGTGTCGTCCTTTTCCGGCAACGACCACGCGGGTGCCCGGGTGGCGGCGCCGGATGCGGGGGAGGGCGGCCAGCAGGTCCTGCACACCCTTCTCCCACTCGAGTCGTCCGAAATAGAGCAACAGCGGCGCACCGGCCGGGCTGTAGACCTCGCGGGCGCGCGCGATCTCGTCCGCGGGCACCTGCCAGCCGCGCTCCTCGATGCCGTTGTGGATCACCGTGACGTCGTCCGCCTCGACCTCGAAGAGGTGCGCGACCTCGCGGCGCATCGCCTGGGAGCAGGTGATCAGCGCGTCGGCCCGGTTCGCCAGCCACCACTCGACCGAGTGAACCTGCTGGTTCAGCGGGTGCGACAGCCAGCCGGAGTGCCGCCCGGCCTCGGTCGCGTGGATCGTGCCGACGAGCGGTACGCGCGCGGCCTCGGCGATCGCGATGGCCGGATGGGCGACGAGCCAGTCGTGCGCGTGGACGACGTCGGGCTGCCAGGTGCGCAGCAGGTCCTGCGCCGCGCGGATCATGGCGTGTCCCATGGCCAGCGTCCAGGCGACGAGGTCCCGTTCGAAGGTCACGTGCATCGGGTCCTCGGCGACCCGGATGATCCGCACGCCCTCGACGACGCGGTCGGTGCGCGGGTGCGTCCCGGCGTCGGTGCCCGCGGCGTGCCGGCAGAGCACCACGACGTCGTGGCCCTGGCGGGCGAGGTGGGTGGCGAGCGCGTGGACGTGCCGGGCCAGGCCCCCGATGGCCACGGGCGGGTACTCCCAGGACAGCATCAGCACTCGCATGGGCAGAGGTTACTCGCGAGTCAGAAGGCGTCGGCGCGCCCGTGCTCGCGAAGTGTTCACATGTGATCTCGATCACTGGCCGGGGTGAGGTTCTCTGTCATCATCGACCGGGATGACTCCTCCCGAGGACGCTGGCTGGCGCCGGCTCGACCCGCCCCTGCCGACTCCGTGGAGCGGCGACGTCGCTCCGGACAACGCCCTGCCCGAGTACCCGCGGCCCCAGCTGACGCGGCCTCGCTGGCTCAACCTGAACGGCGTCTGGGAGTACGCGGGCTGGCCGTCGTCGCCGGACGAACCACGGCCATCCGGTTACGCCGAGCGGATCCTGGTCCCGTTCCCACCGGAATCGGCGTTGTCCGGAATTCGACGACGCGACGAAGTCCTCTGGTACCGCCGTCTCTTCGAAGTCCCGGCCGGCTGGCACGGCTCGCGCGTCCTCCTGCACTTCGGCGCGGTCGACCAGACGGCGAAGGTCTGGGTCAACAACCAGCTCGTCGCGACCCACGAGGGCGGCTACACGGCGTTCAGCGCGGACGTCACCGACGTCTTGCGCGCTTCGGGGCCGCAGGAGCTGAACGTCCGCGCCGACGACCGCACCGACATCGAGCCCTTCCCGGTAGGCAAGCAGCGCAACGCGCCTGGCGGAATTTGCTACACGCCGTCGTCCGGAATCTGGCAAACGGTGTGGCTGGAGCCGGTCCCCGAGGTTCGGATCGAGCGGCTGGACCTGACCCCGGACCTGACCGGCGTGACGGTGTTCCCGCAGGTCACCGGCGGTGTCGAGGTCGTTGTCGTCATTTCGGCAAACGACGTCGAGGTCGCGCGGGCCTCGGGCCCGGCCGGGACGCCAGTGCGCGTGGATGTTCCTTCGCCACGCCTCTGGACCCCCGACGACCCGCACCTTTATTCGCTGCGCGTCCGGCTGCTCGACGATCGTGGTTCGATTTCGGACGAAGTCGGCAGCTACGCCGGTCTGCGGACAATCGGCCTGGTCCCGGACGCGCAGGGCCGCCCGCGGATTGCGCTCAACGGCCGGGTCACTTTCCTGCACGGTCCGCTCGACCAGGGCTACTGGCCGGACGGCATCTCGACCGCGCCCACCGACGACGCCCTGCGGTTCGACCTCGAGAAGACGAAGGAGCTGGGCTTCAACTTCGTCCGCAAACACGTCAAGGTCGAGCCGGCCCGCTGGTACTTCTGGGCCGACACGCTGGGCTTGGTCGTCTGGCAGGACATGCCCGCGCTGACCGTGTCGTTCGACGGCCCGCCCGGGATCGCGCCGGACCCGGTCCCGCGGGCGCGCGAGCGATTCGAGGCGGAGCTCGCCGAAATGGTGATGCAGTTGCGCCCGGTCCCGTCGATCGTGGGCTGGGTCCCGTTCAACGAGGGCTGGGGCGAGTTCGACACCGCGCGTGTCGCGGAATTGGTCAAAACCCTCGACCCGACCCGGCTGGTGATCGCGAACAGCGGCGTCAACTGCTGCTTCTCGCGGCCGGACAGCGGCGCGGGCGACGTCTACGACGACCACACGTACGTGGGCCCGGGTACGCCGTCGGTGCGCGACGGCCGCGCGATCGTCGACGGCGAGTACGGCGGCCTTGGTCTGATTTTGGACGACCACCGCTGGCCCGGCCCGCCGAACGCGTACGAAATGACGCCGACCCGCGAGCGGCTCACCGAGCGCTACGCCGAGGTGAGCGCCGCCCTCGAGCGGGTGGTCGCGGAGCGCGGCTTGTCCGGCGCTGTCTACACCCAGACGACGGATGTCGAAAACGAGGTCAACGGGCTGCTCACCTACGACCGTCGCGTGGTCAAGGTGGATCCGGTGGTGGTCGCGAAGTGCGTGCGGGCGGTGATCGAAACGGGTTCGTCCTGATTTCGGCAAATGCGTGACGGTGCCGAGGCGGCGGCCGCCCGCCCGCCGATTCGGTGAATTCCGGCGACGGCGGGGGAACGGCGTCCCCCGCCGTGGTATCAGGCCGGCAGCGCGGCCTCGATGGCCTTGACGACCGTCTCGTCCTCGGGCTCGGTGCGCGGCCGGAACCGCGCCAGGACTTCGCCGTCGGCGCCGACGAGGAACTTTTCGAAGTTCCACTGGACGTCGCCCGCGGTGCCCTCGGCGTCCGCGGTCTCGGTCAGCTCGGCGTAGAGCGGGTGCCGGCCCTCGCCGTTGACGTCGATCTTCTCGAACAGCGGGAACGTGACGCCGTAGGTCGTCGAGCAGAACGTCTGGATCTCGTCCGCGCTGCCCGGCTCCTGGCCGGCGAACTGGTTGCACGGGAACCCGACGACCGAGAAGCCCTGCTCGCCGAAGCGTTCCTGCAGCCGCTCGAGACCGGAGTACTGCGGGGTCAGGCCGCACTTCGACGCGACGTTGACCACGAGCAGCGCCTTGCCGGCAAACTCGCCCAGCGAGCTGTCCCGCCCGTCGAGGGTCTTGAGCGGAATGTCGTGGATCCCCATGAAGGTCCCTTTCAGTCGTGCTTCAGCGCCCGGGCGTCGAGGTGCCCGAACGGTCCGTCGTCGGCGCGGTAGGCCGCGGCGAGTTCCTCGGCCCGCGCGCGATCGCCGCGGCGCAGCAGCCCGGCCAGTGCGTCGAACCGCTCGGTGTGGACCGCCGCGCGGCGACGGGCGTAGTCCGCGGCCGAGTCCTTGGTGACCATGAACGCCCAGTCGCTTTCCAGCGCCAGCATCGCCTCGGCGACGGCCTGGTCGGCGACGGTGTCGCGAGCCGTGGTCGTCAAACCGGCAACGAGGTCGAGCAGCCGTTCCTGCAACGCGCTGTTGGCGGCGACCATGTCCTTGACCTGCTCGCCGTCCCAGACACGCCAGTCCTTGCCGGAACCCCACGACGAGGCGGGCAGGTCGATCGGCTCGCCGACGTGGCCGGCTTCCATCGCGCCCTTCAGCGTCGTCACCCGCACCCCGGCCTCGGGGAGCGCGCGCAGTACGCCCTCCAGCCAGGCCGGGCCTTCGTGCCACCAGTGCCCGAACAGCTCCGTGTCGTACGCGGCGACCACGAGCGCCTCACGCCCGTGTTGCCGCTTCAACGACCGCAGCCGCGTCACCACCGTCTCGACGAAGTCCTTGACGTGCGTCCCCAGCACGTCCGCGGCGAGCGCCGGGTCGTACGGCGCCTTGTCCTGAGGCTCGACCGTCTTGCCGGTGACCCGCGCCGCCTTGAGGCCGACCTCGTGCTGCCAGGTGTGGAAGTCGCGGTAGGCGGCGTGGCCGGGGTAGCCGGCTTTCGGCGACCAGACGCGGTAGGTGACCTCGAGGTCCCGGCCGAACGCGAGGACGTCGGTGCCGCCGACCGGCCGCGCGGTCCAGGTGTCACCGCGCAGCGACGGGCCGTCGACCAGGAACCGCCGCACGCCGGCGGCGGCGTAGTCGTTTTCCATACCAGGCGCGTAGCCACACTCGGGCGCCCAGATTCCCTCGGGCCGCGTCCCCAGTCGCAGGGCCGTGTCGGCGAGACCGGCGTTCAGCGCGAACTCCCGCACCCGCGGGTCCAGCAGCGGCTGGAACGGATGCGCGAGGGGCCCGCCGAGCAGCTCGATGGTCGAATTGTCGACCAGGGACCGCAGGACCGGGGAGAAACCGTGCCGCCACCGCGTCCCGAGCTCTTCGGCCGCGCGGACGGCGGTCCGGTGCTCGGCCGCGGCGAGCTCGCGCAACAGCGGGTCGCCGCGCCACAGCGTCGCCGCGTGCTGGGCGCGCAGCTGCCAGTGGCCGAGCCAGTCGTGGAACGCGCGGATGCTGTAGGGGTCGTCGAGCTGCGCGGCAAGCACCGGCGTCACGCCGAGCGTCAGCACGTCGCGGCGGCCTTCCTCGGCGAAGCGCTCCAGGAGCTCGACCATCGGCAGGTAGGAATGCGCCCACGCCTGATAGAGCCACTCCTCGCCGACCGGCCAGCTCCCGTGGTGCGGCAGCCACGGCAGGTGGCTGTGCACGACCAGGCAGAAGGTGCCCTCGCTCATCGGCGCACCGCCACGGCGATCAGGTCGAGGCTCGCGTCGAGGTCGTCGCCGTGGATGTCGAAGCCGGTGGCCTCAATCGCGGCGACGTCGGCGAGCAGCGCGTCCGGCCACTCGGCCTGCCCCGGGAGCTTGCCCATGACCACGTCGAGCTGGGCGTCGATGATCGAGCCGCCGTACCGCTCGTCGAGCGCGCGCACGGCCTCGCCGTGGTGCAGCCCGTGCATGGTCTCGACGTCGAAGCCGGCGTCGGTGAGCAGCCCGGCCAGCTCGGCCGGCGCGAGCTCGCGGGTGTGGAACGGGTTCAGCGGCGTGTCGCTGTCCGGGGTGAAGGTCAACCGGTTCGGCGTGGTGACCAGCAGTTTGCCGCTTTCCGGCAACACCCGCCGGCACTCGGCGAGGAACCCGGCCTGGTCCCACAGGTGCTCGATGACCTGGAAGTTCGCCACGACGTCGACCGCGCCGTCCCGGACCGGGAGGAAGGCCAGGTTCGCCCGCGCGACGGCGACCTCGGGGTAGCGGCGGGCGACGTGTTCGGTGGTCGGGACGTCGTAGTCCAGCGCGAGCACCCGGCGGGCCGTGGTCGCGAGGAGGCTCGCACCGTAGCCCTCACCGCAGCCGGCTTCGAGCACCGTCGAGTCCGCGCAGTGGGGGAGCAGGGCGGCGTACGCGGCTTCGTGGCGCCTGAACCAGTAATTCTCCTCGGCGATGCCGGGGACGGTCCGTTCGCCGGTCAGGTGCAGCGCCTCGGCCCGGGTGGCTGGGGTGGTCACCTCCGCGACCCTAGCGGGTGTCACATCCGGCTCGGCTCTCTCGTTCCGTGGCCATGCAACGGACCATCACCCGCGTACTGCTCGTGTTCTTCGGCCTGGTCGAGGCCGTGGTCGGAATTTGGCCACTGGTCTCGCCCACCGGCTTCTACCAGGCCTTTCCCGGCTTCCGAGCTGGCTGGGTGGCGATGGACGGGCCGTTCAACGAGCACCTCCTGCGCGACTTCGGCGGCCTCAACCTGGCCCTCGCGGCCCTGCTGATCGGGGCCGCCGTGATCGGCACCACAGCGGTCGCGCGGCTCGTCGGCGTGGCGGGGCTGCTTTTCGGCCTGCCGCACTTCCTCTACCACCTCGGCCACGTGTCGCATTTCGAGCAAATCGATCAGGTGCTGATCATCACGACGACCGCTCTGGGCGTCGTGGTCCCGCTCGCGGTGCTGGCGGTTCCGGGACGCCGGGTCAGCCCACCGGCGACACCGTGATGCCGAGCGCGCCGGGGCCGAGGTGCGCGCCGATGACCGTGCTCGCTTCGACGACCATGCTCTCGGCCATCGCGGGCACTCGGCGTTCGATCTGCCGGCCGATCTCCAGTTCGTGGTCGCTGGCGCCGAACCGGGTCACGGCGATGTCGGCGCGGAACCCGCCGGACTTCTTCACGGCGAGATCGACCATCTTGGCCAGAGCGCGCCGAGTGCCGGGGACGCGGGCGAGCGGCGCGACCTCGCCGTCCTTGACCGTGAGCAGCGGTTTGATCGAAAACGCACTGCCGAGCATGGCCTGCGCGGCGCCGATCCGGCCGCCGCGGCGGAGGTACTCGAGGGTGTCGACGTAGATGAACTCGGTGCTCGTCGCGCACCGGCGTTCGGCGGCCTCGATGACCCGGCCGGCGTCCCCGCCGGCCGCGGCCGCCCGCGCGGCGGACACGGCGGCGAAGCCGAGGCTCATGCCGGTGGTCCGGCTGTCCAGGACGTGCACCGGGATGCGGACCTGCTGGGCGGCCTCCCGGGCCGCGCGGACGGTGTCGGACATGCTGCCGGAGATGTGGACGCTGACGATCGCGGTCGCGCCGGCGGCGGCCGCTTCCTGGTAGGTCCAGAAGAACGCCCCCGGGTCCGGGGGCGCCGTGGTGATCACCTGCCCGGCTCTCATGGCGTCGATCACTTCGCCGCGGTCGAAGCGGTTTTCGTCGTCGTAGTGACTACCCAGGCTCAGCTGGATCTGGACGACGCCGATGGCCCAGCGGGAAGCGACGAGGTCGGGCAGGCAGGAGCTCGAGTCGGTGATGACGGCGATGCGCGCGGGCATGGTGGGGGAGGTTAATGCCTGACACCCACCGCCAGTAGGCCGTGGTTGGTCCGATCGGACGAACGGCAGTTCGGGTGGGGTAACCGGTCGACTACCGGGACGATGGTCCCAATAGATTGCGCATCCAGGTGAATGGCGTCACCTCGACGGGTCCTGCGCGCCGATTGGCCCTAATCTACCGGCCAGTAGAGCACTGTCCCGTGGTCGACCGCGGGCCACGAACCGGGAGGTCGAAGCAGACCCATGACCAACATCGTCGTCCTGGTCAAGCAGGTACCGGACACCTACTCGGAGCGGAAGCTCAACGGGTCCGACCACACCCTTGACCGCGAATCCGCCGACGCCGTGCTCGACGAGATCAACGAGAAGGCCGTCGAAGAGGCGCTGAAGATCAAGGAAGTCGGCGAGGGCGAGGTCACCGTGATCTCGGTGGGCCCCGACCGCGCGACCGACGCCATCCGCAAGGCGCTGTCCATGGGCGCCGACAAGGCCATCCACGTCTCCGACGCGGCGCTGCACGGCTCCGACGCGATCGCCACCGCCAAGGTGCTCGCCGCCGCGATCGGCAAGGTCGAGGGCTTCGACCTGGTCATCGCCGGCAACGAGTCGTCCGACGGCCGCGGTGGCGCCATCCCGGCGATCCTCGCCGAACTGCTGGGCCTGCCGCAGGTCACCTACGTGCGTGAGCTGACCGTCGACGGCTCGACGCTCAAGGCCACCCGCGAGACCGAGGACGGCCTGACCCACCTCGAGGCGAGCCTGCCCGCGATCGTGAGCGTCGGCGAGAAGATCAACGAGCCGCGCTACCCGTCCTTCAAGGGCATCATGGCCGCGAAGAAGAAGCCGGTCGAGACGTTCACCATCGCCGACCTGGGCGTCGACGCGGGCGAGGTCGGTCTCGCCAACGCGTGGTCCACGGTGACCGAGTCGTCGCCGAAGCCGCCGCGCACCGCCGGCGAAAAGGTCGAGGACGAGGGTGACGGCGGCACCAAGGTCGCCGAGTACCTGGTCGGCCAGAAGCTCATCTGACAACGGCTCTTCGAGGAGGAACAAGAACATGGCTGAAGTACTCGTCCTCGTCGACCACGTCGACGGTGAGGTCAAGAAGGTCACGCTCGAGCTGCTGACCGCCGCCCGCGCGCTCGGTGAGCCGTCGGCCGTCGTCGTCGGCCCGACCGGGACCGCCGCCAAGGCGAAGCAGGCGCTGGCGTCGCACGGCGCCGCCAAGGTCTATGTCGCGGAAGGCGACGACGCCGCGAACTACCTGGTCACGCCCAAGGTCGACGTGCTCGCCGCGCTCGCGCAGCAGGCGTCCCCGGCCGCCGTGCTCGTCACCGCCAGCGGTGAGGGCAAGGAGGTCGCCGCCCGCCTGGCCGTGCGCCTGGGCTCCGGCCTGATCTACGACGCCGTGGGCGTCAACGGCGACGGCGTCATCGACCAGTCCATCTTCGGTGGTGCGTTCTCGGTCAAGTCCAAGTCCGCCAAGGGCGCGCCGGTCGTGTCGATCCGCCCGGGCGCGGTCGAAGCCGAGCCGGCCGAGGGTGCGGCGGCCGAGGAGACCGTCGAGCTCCCCGCGGTCGACGCGGCCAAGGCGACTCGCATCACGGGCGTCGAGCCGGTCACCGGCGGCGACCGCCCGGAGCTGACCGAGGCCTCGATCGTGGTCTCCGGTGGCCGCGGCGTCGGCTCGGCGGAGAAGTTCGACGTCGTCGAGAAGCTGGCCGACTCGCTCGGCGCGGCTGTCGGCGCTTCGCGTGCCGCTGTCGACTCGGGCTACTACCCGGCGCAGTTCCAGGTCGGCCAGACCGGCAAGACCGTGTCGCCGCAGCTGTACATCGCGCTCGGCATCTCCGGCGCGATCCAGCACCGCGCCGGCATGCAGACGTCGAAGACGATCATCGCCGTCAACAAGGACCCGGAGGCGCCGATCTTCGAGATCGCCGACTTCGGCATCGTCGGCGACCTGTTCAACGTCGCGCCGCAGCTGACCGAGGCGGTCGAGAAGCGCAAGGGCTGATTCCCCAGCTCGCAGGGGCCTTCCGGGACATCCCGGGAGGCCCCTCGCGCGTTTTCGGGACCTGAGAGAAGCCTGAGAACCCGCCATTCACCGAACATGCACTAATCGGTCATCGGATGGCACTCTCCGCGGCTTCCAACGCGCAGGTACACCTTGACCATGACGACGTCACAGCTCCTCGTCAGCACTGATCAGGCGGGTGCCGAGCTCCCCGCCGACGCCCCCCGGTACTCGCTTCTCGTCGCGCACGCGAACGACGAAGTGGTCGCGGCCCAGAAACTGCGGCACCGGGTTTTCGCCGAGGAAATGGGTGCGCGCCTCAACTCCCCGCGGCCCGGTCTCGACGTCGACGAGTTCGACGAATTCTGCGACCACCTCGTCGTCCGCGACGACAACACGGGCGACATCGTCGGCTGCTACCGCATGCTGCCGCCGGAGCGCGCCGCCCAGGCCGGGAAGCTCTACGCCGACAGCGAATTCGACCTGACGGCGATCGAGGGCCTCCGCCTGTCGCTGGTCGAAACCGGCCGGTCGTGCGTGCACCCGGACCACCGCAGCGGCGCCGTCGTCAGCCTGGTCTGGGCCGGGATCGCCCGCTACATGCTCCTGTCCGGCCACCGCTACCTCGCCGGCTGTGCGTCCGTCCCGCTGGTGGACGACGGCTCCTTCGCGGCCGGCGTGTGGGACGTCCTGCGCGCCAAGCACTACTCGGACGAGGGCACGCGCGTCACGCCGCTGATCCCGTGGGACGCCTCGGGCATCGAACGCCCGGCGCGTCCGACGCTGCCGCCGCTGATCAAGGGCTACGTCCGCCTGGGCGCCAAGGTCTGCGGCCCGCCCGCGCTCGACACCGACTTCGGCGTCGCCGACTTCTTCGTCCTCCTGGACCTGCACAACGTCGACGAGCGGTACCTCAAATTCTTCCTCGGGACCCAGGGATGAGCCACGCCTGGATGCCGGCCTCGCCGTGCGGCGACGGCTGCCTGACCACCGACGACCCGGCGGTCGGCCTCCCCCGACGGATCCTGCGCTTTGCGGCGGCGATCTCGGTCGTCGTCGCGGCGCTGGTGTCCGCGCCCCTGCTGCTGGTCGCCCCGGGCCGTCAGCGCCTGCTCCGGCTGATCTTCCGCGGCATGCTGCGAGCGTTCGGCGTCCGGCTGGACATCCGAGGGAGCGCCGACTTCCTGACCGCGCCTGCCGGCCGTGGTGCGCTGGTGGTCAACAACCACATCTCGTGGCTGGACATCGTCGCGATCAACGCCCTGCGGCCGATGCGCGCGCTGGCCAAGAAGGAGATCGCGAGCTGGCCGGTGCTCGGCGGCCTCGTCCGCCGAGGCGGCAGCATCTTCCTCGACCGCGAACGGCTGACGACGCTGCCCGCCACGATGGCAGCACTGGCCGACGCCCTCCGGACGGGTTCCCTGGTCAGCGTCACCCCGGAAGGCACGACGTGGTGCGGCCTGGCCTCGGGCCGCTTCACGACGGCGACGTTCCAGGCGGCCATCGACGGCGGTGTCCCGGTGCGCCCGATCGCGCTGCGCTACCGCCTCGCCGACGGCCGCGAGACCAGCCGCCCGGCGTTCATCGGACCGGAGTCGCTGATCGCTTCCCTGCGCCGGGTCGCGGCCCTGCGGGGTCTGGTGCTCGAGATCCACGTCTGCCCGGAGATCGCCCCGGGCCGCGCGGAAACCCGCCGCGAACTGGCCGCCCTCGCCGAGTCGGCGGTCCATTCCGCGCTGGGCACGGTGCAGATCCCGGTCCAGCAGCGCCGCCGGACGCCGCGCCGCCAGGCGGCCCCACTGGCTTCGCCTCCCGCGAAGTGATCCGGGCCCTGTCGCCGCGATCCGGCGACAGGCCCGGATTGGTCCCTCCGGTCAGCCGACGGCGATGGTCAATTTTCCGCCAGGGTGCCCGCCCTCGCTCTCGACCTGCGCCGCGGCCGCCTCGGCCAGCGGATAGCTCCTGCCCTGCGCGATGCCGACCCCGCGATCGGTCACCCAGCCGGCGATCCCGGTGAGGACCTCACGGGTCTGCTCGCCCCCGCTGGAGAACGGGATCCCCAGCTCGAACGCGGCGGCATCGGCGATGGTGACGACCCGGTCCTTGCCACCCCG
Source organism: Amycolatopsis sp. NPDC003731 (assembly GCF_053586895.1). Lineage (NCBI taxonomy): Bacteria > Bacillati > Actinomycetota > Actinomycetes > Pseudonocardiales > Pseudonocardiaceae > Amycolatopsis > Amycolatopsis sp. NPDC003731. Next base: position 54,640 of record NZ_JBSFNC010000006.1, read on the forward strand.
CAGCTCGACGGACCCCGGCAGCACCCCGTGCCCGGCCGCGTCGAAAACGGCGTCGATCGGCCCGGACACCGCCTCACGGACCCGCTCCACCCAGCCGTCGCCGTAGAGGACGGGCACGACGCCCAGCGACTTGAGGTCGTCGAGGCTTCGGCTTCCCCCGGTCCCGACGACGATCACCCCCTGCGCGACGGCGACCTGAGCGGCGAACCGCCCGACCGTGCCGCTGGCGCCGTGGAGCAGCAGCGTCTCGCCCTCACGGACCCCGAGCAGCCCGAGGACGCGAAGCGCGGTCTCACCGGCGACGGGCAACGCGGCGGCGTCCGCCCAGGAAAGGCTCGCAGGCTTCGGCGCGATCGTCTGCGCGAGGGCGTACTCGGCGTAGGCGCCGGTCTCCGACCAGCCGAACACCTCGTCGCCCACGGCGAAGTCCGCGCCCTCCCCGACGGCGTCGACGACGCCGGCGACCTCGAGGCCCGGGATGTGCGGGAACGGGACCTGGAAATTCTGCTGCATGGCGCCGTTGCGGATCTTCCAGTCGATCGGGTTGACCCCGGCGGCCCGCACGGCCAGCCGAACCTGCCCCGGGCCCGGCTGAGGCGTCGGGACGTCGGACAGCTGCAGGACTTCCGGTCCGCCGTATGCGGAGAAGGTGATCGCTCGCATGGTGGTGTCTCGCTCCTTGGTTCGTGACCTTCGGTTCGAATGTCCTCCCCTGGAAGTCAACTCGCCCGCCGGAGCCGCCGAACCGTCCGGACGAGCAGTGTTCACTAGCCGGACGAGCAGGTCGGCGGATCCCGATCGCGCCTACCTTGGGGTCATGGACGCTTCCTGGTCGGATCCGCGGCACGTGCTGGACGTCGTCGAGCACCTCCTGTCGGCGCCGCGGCCCCAGTTCCTCGGCCGGTTCACCGCCGAGCTGGGCAAGCTGATCCCGCACCGCGCGGCGGCGATGCAGACGGGCGACTGTCCCCGCAGCCCGCTCAAGTCCATCGGCGACGAAGCGATCACTCAAGCCGTGACGAGCGTCGAGCTGCAGCGGCTGGCCGACCGCAGCGAGCCGGGCAAGGCCCTGCTGATCGACGGCGTCCTCGGTGGCGTCGAGCGCCGTCTGGTCCTGCTCGCTTCGAGACCGGCGGTCGGCCAGGGCGCGGTGATCGCCGTGGTGCCGGAGGCCGCCGAGCCGCCATCCGCCGAACTGGAGCTGGCGGCGCGGCTCTGGCACATCGTCAGTACCGACGCGGGCCAGCGGGCGACGGATCCGGAGCCGGACGTCCTGGCCAGCAGCCTCGCCGCGGCGTCCGCACGCGCCCAGGCGATCACCGACCTCGGCCAGACGCACGCGGCAACCCTGGTGACACTCCTGTCGGTCCTCCGCTCCGGCCGGCTCTCCGACGCCGTCGCCCGCCGCACCGCGGTCGACCTCGCCGCCGACGCCCTGCTCGAGCTCAAAGGCGTCGTCAACCGCGACCAGGCCCTGTCCGCGGCACAGACAGACGCGGCGTTCGCCGTCCTCAAGACCCAGCTCGCCGACCTGGTCCGGCACACGGAGGTCGACGTCGACCTCGTCGACCCGATCGGCGACGCGTCCCTTCCGCAGGACATCGCCCACACGGCACGCACCCTGACCCGCGGCCTGGTGCTCGCGGCCGTGGACCGTCCCGCGACCACGCGCCTGAGGGCGTCCTGGCGCGTGGACGGCCCGGTGTTGCGGATCACCGTCCGCGACGACTGTCCCGAAGTCGCCGACGCAGTCCCGCCCCGAGGCCTGACCGAGCGGCTCACGGCCCTGGGCGGCCACTGGGAGGTAGACGCCGTGCCGGCCTGGGGCACGACGGTCACCGCAGTACTCCCGCTCGGCGTGGCCGAACCGCCGGAGCTGCGTCCACTTGACCGGCTCAACCCGCGCGAACTGGAGGTCCTGTCGGGCATCTCCCAGGGCCTGCGCAACCGGCAGATCGCCGAACAACTGCAGCTCAGCGAGCACACGGTGAAGTTCCACGTCCGCAACATCCTCGACAAGCTGGACGTGACCTCCCGCGGCGAAGCGGCCGCGCTGGCCCGCGACCTGCCGTTGGAGCCGGTAGCGCACCGCTCCGCCTGAGCCGCCTTGACCTCCAGCGGACTGGAGGTTGCACGCTGCTGATCATGGCCTCGACGATCGACTCCGCACCCCGTCGCCGCAGTGTGCTCTGGAGTGCGGAACACCGGCTGACCACGATCGCGCTGCTGCTCGTGGTCACTTTGGTCGCGTTCGAGAGCATGGGCGTGGCGACGGCGATGCCCACCCTGGTCGCCGACCTCCACGGGCTGTCGCTCTATTCGTGGCCGTTCACGATCTTCCTGATCTCCAGCGTGGTGGCGACGGTGCTGTCGGGCCGGATCGGCGACCGCCGCGGCCCGGCGCCGGCGCTGCTCGCCGGGCCGTTGCTCTTCGCGGCCGGTCTCGTGGTCGCGGGGACGGCGACCGGAATGCCGATGCTCCTCCTCGGCCGCGCGCTGCAGGGCTTCGGCTCGGGGCTGCTCCTCGTCTCGGTCTCGCTCCTGATCGCCCTGACGTTCACCGACCACGAACGCCCGGTCATCTACGCCGCGAACGCGGCCGCCTGGGTCCTGCCCGCGGTCATCGGGCCTTCGGTGGCCGGAGTCGTGACGGTCAGCATCGGCTGGCGCTGGGTCTTCGTCGGCTTAGTGCCTCTCGTGGCCATCGGCGTGCTCATGCTGGCCGTGGTCGTCCGGCGCTTGCCCGCGCACGAACCTGCCAAGGGCGGCCGACGGGCGAGCGTGGCACAAGCGATCATCGCCGCGCTCGGCGTCGCGGCCTTGACCTGGGCGGCTCAGCACCAGTCGCTGGTCGCGCTCGGCTACGGCGCGGTCGGGCTGATCGCACTGGGTTACGCGCTCCGCACCCTGTTGCCGGCCGGGACGTTGACTTCCCGCCCCGGCCTGCCGACAGTCATCGCTTCCCGAGCCCTTATCGCCGGGGCATACGCCGGGATGGAGGCGTACCTCCCGCTGACGATGAGCGCGGTCCACGGTTACAGCCCCGCCCTCGCCGGCCTGCCGCTGACGATCACGGCTTTGGGCTGGTCAGCGGCGTCGGCGGCCCAAGGCCGCTACCTCGGTTGGTCGAGGGAGGCTTCGCTGCGTACCGGGTTCTGGCTGGTCGCGGCAGGCCTGGTCTGCTTCGGCCTGGTTTCGCAGCCGTGGTTCCCCGGGTGGGCCGCATTCGTGGCCTGCGCGGTGGGTGGCGCAGGCATGGGGATCGCGATGCCCGCGATTTCGGTCCTTCTCCTCCGTTACTCGCCTGAAGGCGAGCGAGGATTCAACACTTCAGCGATGCAGCTCGCGGACTGGGTCGGCTCCGCGCTGCTCATCGGCCTGGGTGGCGTCCTGCTCGGGATGGTTGGCTCGGTTCTCGACCCGTCGCCGGCGATGGCCCTGCTCACGGTGGCCTTGGTGGCACTCGCGATGGTAGGTGTCCGGCTGACCGGGCGGTGGCCGTCAAAGGTGTGACAGCCCACTTCCAGAGCCAGGGTGCACTTCGTCACGCGCTGGAGCGGACTACCCTGGAACAGCGATGACCTATCTCGACCATGCGGCAACCACTCCGATGTTGCCCGAAGCCATAGCGGCGATGACCGAGGCGCTGTCCACCGTGGGCAACGCCTCGGCGCTGCACTCTTCGGGCCGCAGGGCCCGGCGGATGGTCGAAGAAGCCCGCGAAACCATCGCCGAGGCGCTGGGGGCTCGGCCCTCCGAGGTGATCTTCACCGGCGGGGGAACCGAGAGCGACAACCTCGCGATCAAGGGCATCTACTGGGCGCGCCGCAGCGAGCGGCAGCAGCGCAGCCGCATCCTGTGTGGTGCTGCAGAGCACCACGCCGTGCTCGACACCGTGGAATGGCTCGAGGCCCACAGCGGCGCTGAAATCACTCTGCTGGACATCGACAGCCAGGGCCGCGTGTCGCCTGACGTTCTTCGCGCAGCCATCGCCGCGGATCCCGAGACTGTGGCGTTGACCACCGTGATGTGGGCAAACAACGAGGTCGGCACGATTAACCCGATCGCCGAGCTGGCGGCAGTGTGCGCCGAGTTCGACATCCCGTTCCACACGGACGCCGTCCAGGCCGTCGGGGCTGCTCCGGTAGATTTCGCCGCCAGTGGCGCCGCCGCTCTCACTCTGACCGGACACAAGCTCGGTGGCCCGTTCGGGGTGGGAGCGCTTCTGCTCGGACGTGACGTGCCTTGCGCCCCCCTGCTGCACGGCGGAGGCCAGGAGCGCAATGTCCGCTCAGGCACCCTGGACGTCCCGGCGATCGTGGGATTTGCCGCTGCTGTCCGAATCAGCGTCGCGACCCGTGCCGAGTACGCGAAACGCGTCGAGGAACTCCGGGACGAGCTCGTCGAGTCTGTCCAACGCGAGGTTCCCGATGCTGTACTCAACGGTGGAGACGGCGAGAGGCTGCCCAGCCATGCCCACTTCACTTTCCCCGGGTGCGCCGGCGACAGCCTGTTGATGCTGCTCGACGCCAGAGGCATCGAATGCTCGACAGGATCCGCGTGCACAGCTGGCGTCGCCCAGCCGAGCCACGTTCTGCTCGCCATGGGTGCCGACCCGGCGGCGGCTCGCGGTTCCCTCCGGTTCTCTCTCGGCCACACTTCCACCGCCGCGGACGTCGAGGCCGTGGCTGCGGAGATCGGTGGCGTCGTCATGCGCGCCCGGCAGGCCGGCCTTGCCGGAATGCGCAAGCAGACCCAGAAGCAAGAGGTGTAAGGCAATGCGGGTTTTGGCCGCGATGAGCGGAGGAGTGGACTCGGCGGTTGCCGCGGCGCGCGCGGTCGACGCCGGGCACGACGTGGTCGGCGTGCACCTGGCTCTGTCGGCCAAGCCGGGAACTCTGCGGACCGGCTCGCGCGGATGCTGCACGATCGAGGACTCGCACGACGCCCGCCGGGCCGCTGACATCCTCGGAATTCCGTTTTACATCTGGGATTTCGCCGAGCGCTTCACCGAAGAGGTTGTCGAAACCTTCGTCGGCGAGTATGCCGCCGGACGCACCCCGAACCCCTGCGTCACCTGCAACGAGAAGATCAAGTTCGAAGCACTGCTCGAAAAGGCAATGGCGCTCGGATTCGATGCGGTCGCGACAGGCCACTACGCGCGTCTCGCGGTGGTCGACGGTGTGCCTGAGTTGCGTCGTAGTGCGGACAGTGGCAAGGACCAGTCCTACGTGCTCGCGTCGCTCACACCGGAACAGCTCAGCCACGCCATGTTTCCCTTGGGCGGTTCTTGGAAGACCGACGTACGGGCTGAGGCGGAGCGGCGAGGCTTGTCCGTCGCCAATAAGCCGGATAGCCACGACATCTGCTTCATCCCGGACGGCGACACCAAGAAGTTCCTGGAGAACCGGCTGGGACAGCGTCCCGGCGAGCTCGTTGACGCCGAAACGGGTGCGGTGCTCGGCCGGCACACCGGGGTGCACGGTTTCACGGTCGGCCAGCGCAAGGGCCTGGGCATCGACGCTCCGGCGCCGGATGGTCGTCCTCGATACGTCCTGTCGCTCGAACCGGTGTCGGGTTCCGTAAGGGTCGGCTCCGCGGCCGGGCTCGGCGTCAAGGTGATCGAGGCCGACCGCGCGATCTGGCCCAGTGGTCGGCCGCTGACCGAACCCACCGAATGTGTGGTCCAGGTCAGGGCCCATGGAGGCATCGTCGATGCGGTCGCCGACGTGGACAACGACACCATGACCGTGCACTTGCGCGAGCCGCTGCGCGGAGTCGCTCCGGGCCAGGTCGTCGTTCTCTACCGACCCGATCCCGACAGTGGGGACGTCGTCCTCGGCAGTGCGAAGATTTCGAGCACCCGCTGATCTTTAGTCACTTTCGCGGCCGGTTCGACCGTCGGCCGGGGTGCATCGACGGCGGCGTTGTCGATTGGACCTGTCCGGTCGGTGTAGCGACGTTCACAGTGCCGTCTGGGGTGACTTCGTAGTCCCAGCCAGGCAGTCCCGTCAGCTTGCTGTGCCGCGAGCAGAAGGTGACTGCCTGATCCGCAACGCCTTCGGCCTCACCCTTCGCGCGAGTCGCTTTGACCCCGCAACTCTGTGCGGGACGGGTACATCCGGGGTGCCGGCACTCTTGGTCGCGAACCCGGATGAACTCGTTCTGATCGATCGGGTAGCGCGTCGGCGACAGTTCGGCCGCGTGACCGGTTCGCGGGTCGGTGAGAACCCGGCGCAGCGTCGTGCCAGGGCCGCCGATGATCTGGCGAGCCAGCGCGGCCGCGATGGGCCCGCGACCGGACAACGCTGCCGGGGTCTGGTTGAGGCCGAGGTAGGTGGCCAGGTCGATGTGCAGGAAGACCTCGGTGCGTTCACTCGGGCCGCCGGTACCGCTGAGCAGCAGATCGATGGCCACGTCGGCGCGGAGCTGGTCCAGCGTTCGCGGTTCGTCCGGCGTCTTCAACGCACGGGCGGCCTGGTCGACGCGGGCATAGGCGGCGGTCGCCTTCTCGGTCGGTGCGTTGTTGACCGACAGATGGGTCACGCCGGTGTCCTGATGATGCAGGGTGAGCCGCCGCTCGACGAGCTTTCGCTCGTTGCGAAGCGCTGCGCCCTCAGGGTCGGCCTGTGCGGCCGCGTAGGCCGCGGCGCGGCGGACCTGAGTGGCATTCCGGCCCGGCACACGGTCCTCGAGCGTCTCGTCGACGACGCGTACGTGGTCTCCGGAGAGCCATGCCGTCGCGTCGGTGACCTTCATGGCGCGATAGAGATCGAGCCGGCCGTCGTCCATCAGGTTCAGCATGCGGGGAAGGCGCGCGATCAACGCGTTGGCCGCAGAAACGATGGCGCTGGCGCGGTGTTCCGTTATGGACAAGGCCAACGCGACTTCGGATGACGCGCTGGGCGCGCGTCTCCGGCGCACGCTCAGGTCGGCGATCGCTCTCAACTGAAGTGCTTGCAGCTTCGAGATTTCTGCGTCGGTGTCGCGGATCAGATCGACGACCTGCTCGTCTTTCATGCGCTGCAACGTGTTCGGGTTGGCGCGAATCGATCGCAGCACAAAGGGGAGTACGAAGGGAAGTTCGCCTTCGGCGCTTTGGGTGGGGGCAGGGACGAGGTTGCGGATCGGTTGTGAAGATGTCATGAGCACGACGGTACGACGGCTCGCAAGGAAAGTCATCGAAAGGGAGCGAACGGTCCATTCGTGCCATTCGCTTGACGAATCGCTGTTGCTTCGGGATCGTGCGCAGGCATGGACATCCGCGTCGCGACCGAGGGGGTACTAATGTCCAAAGTGGATAAGCGCAGCCGCTGTGCGCCTGATAGCCGCCGCTGCCTAGAGCTTCAGCTTGAATCCGATGTGGCTGGGGAGGAATCCGAGGCGCTCGTAGAACCGGTGCGCTTCCGCTCTGGACGTGTCCGACGTGAGTTGCACGAGGGCGCACCCGCGCCGCCGCGATTCGTCGATCGCCCAGCGGACGAGAGCGGCTCCCAGTCCGGTGCCCCGATGGTCGGCGTGGATCCGGACGGCCTCGATCTGGCCCCGGAGCGCGCCGCGCCGGGCGAGGCCTGGAATGATCGTCAGTTGCAAGGTACCGATCGGCTTGTCGTCGAACGCGACGACCATCAAAAATTGATGGGGATCCGCGTCGATCTCGTCGAAGGCACGCAGGTATGGCTCGAGGTCGCCGGGATCGTCCCGGGTGGCGCCGAGTTGGTCGTCCGCCAGCATGTGCACGATGGCGTCGATGTCTTCACGCTGTGCCCTGCGGATGGTGTAGTCGGCCACGAAGCCAGTATCACAGGACGCGGGTGAATCCCTGGTAGCTGTACTCGAAACCGAAGCGTGCGTAGAAGTCTCGTAGGTCGCCACGGTTCAGTCCGGAGTCGAGATGGATGCGCGTGCAGCCGCGCCGACGGGCTTCGTCGATGCCCCAGGTCAGGAGTGCGCTGGTCACTCCGCGTCGGGCCGCGCGGATGCCTTCGAGCAGACCGCGGGGCGCGCCGTCCCAGGCGAGGCCCCTGAGCAGCGTCAGCTGTGCAGCGCCGGCGACGCCATTGTCGTCCTCGGCGACGACCAGCGTGACGTGCGGAGTGTTCATGAGTTCCCGGAGCGCGGCTGCCAATGGTCCGCCCGGAGCCCCGAACAGGCGCACGAGCGCCTCGATATCCGTTGCCCGGGCGCGTCTGATGACCTCCATTTTACCCAGTATGCAGGAGGCCTGAGGGTGGGCCTAACTGCAACGGGGAGGCTACTCGCAGTGCTGACCGCCTCTCAGGGCAGCGCGTAACGGCGAACGCCGTCGACAACCTGGGCCTTCAGCTTTCCCTGCGACACCAGAAGGTCGAGGTGTGCTGCTGTTTCCAAGACCGCGAGCATCTGATTGAAGGAGTCCATTTCGGACAGTTTGCGGTTGCGGCGGGTCCAGCCGATCCGGTGTGCGGCCTCGTACGCGCAGGTCGCGCCGGCCACAATCTGCGAGGCGATCGTCTCGAGCCGCTGCCGGTGGTGTTCCAGCAGTTCGTCGACCCGAGTGTGCACGCTCTCGGACACCGGGCCGTGCGCGGGAAGCATGCGGCGGTCCGGCATGGCTCGCACCAGGCGAAGGGAGTCGATGAAGTCGTTGAGCGGCAGCTCGGCCGGCACCGGCTGGAACCCGATCGAGGGCGTGATGTGCGGCAGCACGTGGTCGCCGGAGAACAACAGGTCGGCAGTGTCGTCGACGAAGACGACGTGTCCGGACGTGTGTCCCGGGGTGGCGACGACGTCGAATTCGCGCCCGGGCAGGATCGACCTCGGTCCTGGCGTCAGCCATTCGTCGGGTGCCTCCCAGAGGTCGGCTTCGGTGTGTCGGCGATTCGTGCCGAACTGCCGGGCCAGCGCTTCCACGACTTCGCCGGCTCCGGCCTGGAACAACAGGTCGACCTGGGCTTCCATCGGCAGGCGGTCGGGATTGCCGGACGCCTTGAGCGATGGCTCTTCGTCCTGGCCGAGGGCGATCTTCGAACCGAAGTCCCGACGGAGGACCACTGCCTGCGAATAGTGGTCGCGGTGCACGTGGGTAACGAGGAACTCGCTGACGTCGGCGAGTTGTGCGCCGATCCCGCTCAGGGCGTCGGCGAGCTGTTGCCGCGCCACGGTCAACGCCCAGCCGGAGTCGACCAGGACCAGCTTCTCCCCGTCAGTGACCGCGTAGACGTTGACCGCGCGCAGAGCGTCGTTGGGCAGCGGCAACGGGATCCGGTAGACGCCGGAGGAGACCTCGTAGATCCCGGGCTCGGTCCAGTTCCTGTCGCTGCTTTCCGGCAACGGTTCCACGGTGACCTCCGTCCCGGCGAGACTGCGGCGTCCCGGCCTTTCTTCACCCTGAGCCGTGCCGGGCCCGCTGTCCACCGGGAGGAGATGAGATGCCGGTCACTCGCTCAGTCGGTGTCCTGCTTCAGGGCGGTGTCGATCGTCAAGGCTGCGGCGACCACCATGCTGGCGAGCGGATCCGGCAGCGGGTGGGGGATCTCCACGACGTAGTTGTCCGCCGTGGTGAAAGCGGCTTTGAGGAACCCGCCCCAGGTCTTGGTCACCCGGGCGACCTCGGTGCCGGCGTGGTCGCGAATCGAGAAGTTCCAGGCGCGCCAGTTCTCGGCGAAGATCCCGCCGACCGACTGGCCGTCGACGATGAAGCCGAACCGGATCTTGCCGAAGACGTTTTCCTGGACGATCTCCCCGATCGGCGTCTCGTCGGCCCTGGTGACCAGGAAGCGGGACTTGAACACCTTCGCCGGCCGCGTGACTTTGAGGACGGTGCTGTGGTTGGCGTCGCGGACCTCGAACTTGTGGGTCAGGAACTGGTCGTAGTTGGTCAGCAGCCGGATCGCCTTCTTCAGCGTGCTCTGGCCCACCTCGACGACCCCGCCGAGCTGGTTGCCGTGCTGGTCGAAGACGCCGAATTCGTTGGCCATCTCGATCAGCTTGGCGCGCTGGTTGACCACGAGCACCGGCTCGCTGAACAGGGTCCCGCCCCCGGCGCGCGTGCCGCCTCGGCCACGTGTCGCGCGGTTGACCTGGTTCTGGATCCGGGTCGGGTCGTGGGCGCGCTCGATGTCCAGCTCGATCGGCTCGGAATCGCTCGGTGGTGGGAAGGCATGAGCCGGCCGGGTGTCGGCGGTCCAGGCCTGGCCGTCCCACCATCGGTGCAGACGGGGGTCCCGCGCGTCCGGGTACCAGCCCGGCTGCGGTGGCGAACTCGTCATGGCCGGTCAGCCTATCGCCGCGGGCGCACTCATGGTGCCGGTCAAGGGAAATGCGGTGAATGTCCGCATCGTGGTGCCCCGGCCGGTGTTCGCCCGCGGAGATCGACCAGAATCGGTGGTCGTGAGTGAGCGAATCTGGCCCAGCGGAGCCGCGACGGCGATCGGCTCGATGCCGGGCACCGATCCCGCCGAAGCGGCCGCGGTCGTGTTCGGGGAACTGCCCGACTTCCCGCACCTGCCCGAGCTGCCGGTCCGCGGCGTCGGCGCGGACATGCTCGGCCGGACCGCCGCGCTGCTCGTCGACCTGGCCGTCGACGTGGTGCCGAGTGGCTACCGCGTTGCGTCCCGGCCTGGGCACGAGCATCGCCGGGCCGTCGATCTGCTTCGCTGGGATCTCGACGCCGTGCAAGAAGCGCGCGAGAAGGCCGGTGTCACGCCGCCGGTCTTCAAGGTCCAGGTGGCCGGACCCTGGACGCTCGGAGCCGGAATCGAGCTGCCCCGGGGGCATCGGGTGCTCACCGACCGCGGGGCCTTGCGCGACTTCACGTCGTCCCTGCTGGACGGCCTCGCCGAGCACGTCGCGGAAGTGCAGGCCAGGACCGGCGCGCCGGTGGTGGTCCAGTTCGACGAACCGTCGTTGCCCGCGGTGCTGGCCGGCAGCCTGTCGACGCCGTCCGGATACGGGAACGTCGCCGCGGTGCCGGCGCCCGAGGCTCGTCAGCTGCTCACCACGGTCATCGACGGCGCCCGGCGGATCACCGAGCGCCCGGTGATCCTGCACTGCTGCGCCGCGAAACCGCCCCTCGGTCTGCTGCGAGAAGCCGGCGCGGACGCCCTGGCCTTCGACCTCGCCGCGCTCGACGGTGCCTCTGCCGCGTTCCTCGACGAGATCGGCGAAGTGTGGGACGGCGGAGCCACGCTGTTCCTCGGCGCTGTGCCGGCCACGGCGTCCGGGGCCTCTCCGAGTCTGAAGGACGTCGGCGAGCCGGCGTTCCGGCTGGCCGACCGGCTCGGATTCAACCGCAGCGTCCTCGCCGAACGAGCCGTACCCACGCCCGCCTGCGGCCTCGCCGGCGCGACACCGGAATGGATGCGCCGTGCCCTCTCGCTCACACGGGATCTCGGCAAAGCCTTCGTGGAGCCGCCGGAGGGCTGGTGACGGAATCCGGCGACTCACCGGCGTCCGCCTCGGCCGGCAAGTAGCGTTGGCGAGGTAGCCGACCGAACGAGGACCACCCGAAACCATGCGTCTGTTCCGCCGCAAGAACGCCGCCGCCGATCCGCCCGACCCGCGCACCGCATGGCCCGAGCAGCCGGTGCCGGACGACCCGGCCACCGCCGCGGAGGCGTTCTGGCACGGCTGGTTCGACCTGCTCCCGATGGTGAGCGCGGCTCTCGGTGAGGGTGAGCCGCACCGCGTCGAGCACGAGCTCTGCCAGCTGGTCGAGGCGCTGCACCCGCGGCTGCACTTCTCGCTCGAGCGTGGTCGCCAGGCGATCTACGCCCTGGTCGTGACCGGCCAGGAAGACCCCGAAGTACGGCCGTTCACCGACGCGTGGCGCGCCGCCGCGCCGCCGGACGACGCGATCTGGGAGTACCACGACTCGGTCCCACCCGTGCCCGATCCGACCGAAGTCACGGTCAACCTCGGCGAGCACCGGATCGCGCTGGCCGACGTCCGGGTCGTCGCCCAGGTGGACGACGACGAGCACGTGGTCGACGTCGCCGTCTTCCACCCGCGCTTCGGCGACCTCGACGACGCGACCCGGCGGACCATGACCTTCCTGCCGCTCGACGCGACATTGGGTGAACGGCTCGCCGCCGAACGGTTACGGCGCGTCGAGACCGCGGAGGCCGAACCGGCCGGCTCCATCACCCTTCTGGAGTTCCGTGAACTGGTCCGCGGACTGGGCGGCGGACCAGACGAAAATGTCGGTACCTCCGGCTAGGGTTACCACCCGTGAGCAGCACCGAACTTCCCCAGGACCAGGTTGCGGCGGTCGACGCCCCGGTGGCCGCGGAGGACGTCACCGACGTCCCGGCCGACGTGCGCGAGCGGCACAGCGCCCTCGCCGAGGAGCTGCGCGACCACCAGTTCCGCTACTACGTCCTGGACTCGCCGATCATCTCGGACGGACAGTTCGACGAGCTGCTGGGCGAGCTGCAGCGGATCGAGGACGAGCACCCGGCGCTGGTCACGCCCGATTCCCCGACCCAGCGGGTCGGGGGCACGTTCTCGACGGAGTTCACCGCGCACGACCACCTCGAGCGCATGCTCAGCCTGGACAACGTGTTCGACCAGGACGAGTTCCTGGCCTGGGTGGAACGCGTCGAGAAGGAGGTCGGGCGCACCGAATTCCTCGCCGAACTGAAGATCGACGGCCTGGCGATCAACCTCCTGTACGAAAACGGCCACCTGACCCGAGCGCTCACACGAGGTGACGGCCGGACAGGTGAGGACGTCACGCTCAACGTCCGCACCCTCGAACAGGTGCCGCTGACGCTGGCAGGCACCGACGAGTTCCCGGTGCCCGCCCTGGTCGAGGTGCGCGGCGAGGTCTTCTTCCGCGTCGAGGACTTCCTCGAGCTGAACGCGAAGATGGTCGAAGCCGGCAAGCCGCCGTATGCGAACCCGCGCAACACCGCGGCCGGGTCGCTGCGGCAGAAAGACCCCAAGATCACTCGCGAGCGTCGGCTGCGGCTGATCTGCCACGGGCTTGGCAAGCGCGAGGGCTTCGAGCCGCAGCGCCAATCGGAGGCCTACGATGCGCTGGCCGCGTGGGGGCTCCCGGTGTCGCCGCACAGCAAGGTCCTGACCTCGGCCGACGAGCTCACCGCGCACGTCGCCTACTGGGGCGAGCACCGGCACGACGCCGAGCACGAGATCGACGGCGTCGTCATCAAGGTCGACCAGGTGGCGTTGCAACGGCGGCTGGGCACGACCTCGCGCGCGCCCCGCTGGGCGATCGCCTACAAGTACCCGCCGGAAGAGGCGATCACCACGCTGCTCGACATCCAGGTCGGCGTCGGCCGGACCGGGCGGGTGACCCCGTTCGCCGTCACCGAGCCGGTGACGGTTGCGGGGTCGACCGTGGCCAGGGCCACCCTGCACAACCAGGAGGAGGTCAAGCGCAAGGGCGTGCTGATCGGCGACCGGATCGTCATCCGGAAGGCTGGCGACGTCATCCCCGAGGTGCTGGGGCCGGTGGTGGACGCGCGCACGGGCGACGAACGCGAGTTCGTTATGCCCACCCACTGCCCGGAATGCGGCACCGAGCTCGCCTACCAGAAGGAAGGCGACAAGGACATCCGGTGCCCGAACACCCGGTTCTGCCCCGCGCAGTTGCGGGAGCGCCTGTTCCACCTGGCCGGGCGCGGCGCCTTCGACATCGAGGTCCTCGGGTACGAGGCGGCGGTCGCGTTGCTCGACGCCCGGGTCGTCGCCGACGAGGGCGACGTCTTCGATTTGAACGAAGACAGCCTCGCCGAAGTCGAACTGTTCCGGACGAAGGCCGGCGAGCTGTCGGCGAACGCGCGGAAGCTGCTAGCCAACCTCGATGCCGCGAAGGACAGGCCGCTGTGGAAGGTGCTGGTCGCCCTCTCGATCCGGCACGTCGGGCCGACCGCGGCTCAGGCGCTGGCCCGTGAGTTCGGCTCGATCGAGCGGATCGAGCAGGCCACCGAGGAGGAGCTTTCGGCGGTCGACGGCGTCGGCCCGACCATCGCCCACGCGACGCAGGAGTGGTTCGAAGTCGCGTGGCACCGCGAGATCGTCGAAAAGTGGCGACGGGCCGGCGTGCGGATGGAAGAGGAGCGAGACGAGTCGATCCCGCGTCACCTCGAGGGGCTGTCGATCGTGGTGACGGGCTCGCTCGACGGCTTCTCCCGCGACGAAGCGAAGGAAGTCATCATGGCGCGCGGTGGCAAGGCCGCCGGGTCCGTGTCGAAGAAGACCGCGTTCGTCGTCGTCGGGGATTCGCCTGGTTCGAAATACGACAAGGCGGTTCAGCTCAAGGTGCCGGTGCTCGACGAGGCCGGCTTCCGCGTCCTGCTGGAGCAGGGCCCCGACGCGGCGCGGGAGGTGGCGCTGCCGACCGGCGAGGAGACCGCGGAAGAAGAAGCCGGGGGAGTGGATGGGTGACGTCGAGATCCGGCCGCCGCGGGCCGAGGAGTACGCGGCGGCGGGCGAGGTCACGGTGCAGGCGTACGAAGCCGATGGTCACCTGGCCGGCGACGTCGGCTACGACGCGGCGCTCCGCGACATCGCGCGTCGGGTCGAGGCGGCCGAGGTCCTCGTCGCTGTGGACGGGTCGGGTGAGGTGCTCGGCACGGTGACCGTCGTGGACCCGGGGTCCGAGTACGCCGAGATCTCGCGTCCGGGTGAGCTCGAGTTCCGGATGCTGGCGGTGGCGCCGTCGGCGCGTGGTCGCGGTATCGGCGAGGCCCTGATCAAGGCCGTGTTCGACCGCGCACGGGCGCGGGGGCTCCGGAAGGTGGTGCTGAGCAGCCTCGACCGGATGCACAGCGCACATCGGCTCTACGAGCGTCTCGGGTTCACGCGCCTGGCCGAACGGGACTGGCGGCCGTTCCCGCACATCACGCTCATCGCCTATCAAATCGACGTCTGACCTGGGCCTCGTCGAAAAGGGACGGACCCGTGAAGGGCTCGTCCCTTTTTCGACGACAAGCGAGGGCTAACCGTCGAGGACGACCGCGACGATGCCGGCGAGGTGGGCGAGCCGGGCGACCTCGGCGGCGCGGAAGTTCGGGCCGCCGGGGCGAGCGACGAGCAGCGCCTTGCCCGGCTTGCCGAGCGGGGTCGCGGCGAGCTCGGTGCCGAGCTCCTTCCACGTCTCCGGGATCCACGCTTCCTCGCTGTCGAGGACCGTCGCGCGCTCGAGCGGCAGCCAGGGCAGGTCGGTGATCGGGGTCTCCGGAGCCGCGCTGGACGACGCCAGCCGGACCGCACCGGTCTCCGAATGCTCGACGATCATCGCCCAGCCGGCGCGCACGATGCGGGGGACGCCCTCGGCGAGGATGTCGAGCCCGGACTTCGGCTGCGCGGCGATTTCCTCCACGAGCTCAAGCTCGCGGTGCGTGTCCAGGACTCCCGCGTAGGGACGGACCGCGTCCACTTCGACGCCCTCGACGCTCTCCGCGGCCGTGATCAGCGCGTCGGGCAGGCGGCCCGAAGGGAGCTCGACCACCAGGTCGTCGACGGCGACCCCGCTGCCGCGCTCGACGACGTCCACGCTGAGGATGTCGGCGCCTACCGTGCCGAGCGCCGTGGCGACCGCGCCGAGGGTCCCCGGGCTGTCCGGAAGGAGGACCCGGATCAGGAACGACACCACGCGCCCCTCTCACCTCTGGCGTCCCAGCCTTGCCGTGGGACGCTCGATGCCGGTCGCCGATTGTGACAGACCCACCCGGCTCGCGGGACCTGCTGTCCGCCGGGCGGGATGTGAGCGTCGCCGGACGGCAGCCGGCCTGCGCCGGGCGTAACCCAGTCGAGTCCGCCCGCGCCGCCACCATAGACTTGCAGCTTCCGAGACAACCCGCACAGCACAACCCGGGAGGCACCCGCGTGCCCAACATTTCCCGAGACGAGGTCGCGCACCTCGCGAAGCTGGCCAGGCTGGCCGTGACCGACGACGAGATCGACGTCTTCGCCGGCCAGCTCGACCAGATCCTGGACTCGGTGGCCAAGGTGAGCGAGGTCGCCGCCGCCGACGTGCCGCCCACGTCGCACGCCGTGCCGCTGACGAACGTCTTCCGACAGGACGTCGTCGTCCCCGGGCTCACGCAGCAGCAGGCGCTGGCCGGTGCGCCGGCCGCCGAGGACGGGCGTTTCCGGGTGCCGCGGATTCTGGGGGAAGAGCAGTGACCGAGCTCATCAAGCTGACCGCCGCCGAGCTGGCGGGCAAGATCCACTCGCGCGAGGTGTCCGCGGTCGAGGTGACCCAGGCTCACCTGGACCGGATCGCCGAGGTCGACGACCACATCCACGCGTTCCTGCACGTCGACACCGAGGGCGCGCTGGCCGCGGCCAAGGCCGTCGACGAAGGCCTCGCCGAGGGCAAGGCGCCCGCGTCACCGCTGGCCGGCGTGCCGCTCGCGCTCAAGGACGTCCTGACCACCGAGGGCGTGCCGACGACCTGTGGTTCGAAAACGCTCGAAGGCTGGCTGCCGCCGTACGACGCGACGGTGACGCGCAAGCTGCGCGAGGCCGGCGTCGTCATCCTCGGCAAGACGAACATGGACGAGTTCGCCATGGGGTCGTCGACCGAGAACTCCGCGTACGGCCCGACGCACAACCCGTGGGACCACGCCCGCATCCCGGGCGGGTCGGGCGGTGGCTCGTCGGCGTCGATCGCGGCGTTCGAGGCCGCCATCGCCATCGGCACCGACACCGGCGGGTCGATCCGGCAGCCCGGGTCCGTCACCGGCACGGTCGGGGTCAAGCCGACCTACGGCGGGGTGTCCCGCTACGGCCTCGTCGCTTTTTCGTCCTCGCTCGACCAGGCCGGGCCCTGCGCGCGGACGGTGCTCGACGCCGCCCTGCTGCACGAGGTCATCGCCGGGTACGACCCGCGGGACTCGACGTCTATCGACGCGCCGGTGCCGCCCGTCGTCGCCGCTGCGCGCCAGGGCGCGAACGGTGACCTGAAGGGCGTCAAGGTCGGCGTCGTGAAGGAGTTCGGCGGCGACGGCTACCAGCCGGGCGTGCTGCGGTCGTTCCAGGCCGCGGTCGAGCAGCTGCGGGCGCTGGGCGCCGAGGTCGTCGAGGTCTCTTGTCCGCATTTCGTCTACGCGCTGCCCGCTTATTACCTGATCGCGCCGAGCGAGTGCTCGTCGAACCTCGCGCGGTTCGACGCCATGCGTTACGGCCTGCGCGTCGCCGACGACGGCACGCACAGCGCCGAAGAGGTCATGTCGCTCACGCGCGAGAAGGGCTTCGGCGCCGAGGTCAAGCGGCGGATCATGCTGGGCACCTACGCGTTGTCGTCCGGCTACTACGACGCCTACTACGGCTCGGCGCAGAAGGTGCGCACGCTGATCACGCGTGACTTCGACGCCGCCTTCGAGCAGGTCGATGTCCTCGTTTCGCCCACGACGCCGACCACGGCGTTCAAGATCGGCGAGCGCGTCGACGACCCGATGGCGATGTACCTCGCCGACCTGTGCACGATCCCGTCGAACCTCGCCGGCAACGCCGCCATGAGCGTGCCGAGCGGGCTGTCCGACGAGGACGGGCTGCCGGTCGGGCTGCAGATCATGGCCCCGGCGCTCGCCGACGACCGGCTCTACCGGGTCGGCGCCGCCTACGAGGCCGCTCGCGACGCCGCCGCCGGCGGGGCGCTCATCCACAAGGTCCCGGAGCTGGGAGGAACGAAGTGACTGCCGTGGCCGAGTTGATGGACTACGCCGACGTCATCGAACGCTTCAACCCGGTCCTCGGGCTCGAAGTGCACGTCGAGCTGAACACCAACACGAAGATGTTCTGCGGCTGCCCGAACGAGTTCGGCGGCGAGCCGAACACGAAGGTCTGCCCGACCTGCCTCGGCCTCCCCGGCGCGCTGCCGGCGGTCAACGGCAAAGCCGTCGAGGGGGCCATCCGGATCGGTCTCGCGCTCAACTGCGAGATCGCCGAGTGGTGCCGGTTCGCCCGGAAGAACTACTTCTACCCGGACATGCCGAAGAACTTCCAGACGTCGCAGTACGACGAGCCGATCGCCTTCAACGGCTACCTCGACGTCACGCTCGACGACGGCGAGGTCGTGCGCGTGGAGATCGAGCGCGCGCACATGGAGGAGGACACCGGCAAGTCGCTGCACGTCGGCGGCGCCACCGGCCGGATCCACGGTGCCGAGCACTCTCTGCTCGACTACAACCGGGCCGGCGTGCCGTTGATCGAAATCGTGACAAAGCCGATCGAGGGCACCGGTGAGCGGGCGCCCGAGGTCGCGCGGGCCTACGTGAGCGCGTTGCGCGACCTGCTCCGCGCCCTCGACGTGTCGGACGTCCGGATGGACCAGGGCTCGCTGCGGTGCGACGCGAACGTCTCGCTGATGGCGAAGGACGCGACCGAGTTCGGGACGCGCACCGAGACGAAGAACGTCAACTCGCTGCGCAGCGTCGAGCGCGCCGTCCGCTACGAGATGACGCGGCAGGCGGCGATCCTCGCCGAGGGCGGTTCGATCAAGCAGGAGACGCGGCACTTCCAGGAGGCCGACGGCACCACGTCGTCGGGCCGGACGAAGGAGACCGCCGAGGACTACCGGTACTTCCCGGAGCCCGACCTGGTCCCGATCGCGCCGTCGCGTGAATGGGTCGAGGAGCTGCGCGGGACGCTGCCGGAGATGCCTTCGGAGCGGCGGAAGCGGATCCAGCAGGAATGGTCACTTTCCGACGAAGCCCTGCGTGACCTGCTGAACGTCGGTGCGGTCGACCTCGTCGCGGCCACCGTCGAGGCCGGCGCGTCGCCGGATGAGGCCCGTGGATGGTGGGTCAACACCCTCGCCCAGGAGGCCAACGCGCGCGAGGTCGAGCTGACCGACCTGCCGATCACGCCGAAGCAGGTGGCCGAGGTCATCGGGCTCGTGTCGTCCGGTGAGCTGACGAACAAGCTCGCCAAGGAGGTCGTCCAGGGCGTGCTCGCCGGTGAGGGCGAGCCGCGGGAGGTCGTCGAGAAGCGCGGGCTGAAGGTCGTCTCGGACGACTCGGCGCTGCTCGCGGCGATCGACGAGGCCCTGGCGGCGCAGCCGGACGTCGCGGACAAGATCCGCGGCGGCAAGGTCGCCGCGGCGGGCGCCATCGTCGGTGCGGTCATGAAGGCGACCAAGGGGCAGGCCGACGCCAAGCGCGTGCGCGAGCTGATCATCGAGCGCGTCGGTTCCTGACGTTGCCGGGATTCGTCAAAAGCGTCACCTGGCGCGAGTGGCTCGGCCTGGCGGCCGGGCTGCTCGCACTGGGGTCGACGTTCCTGCCGTGGACCACGCTGACCGCCACCAGGCCGGACATCGAAGACATCCTCGCGCAGTTGCCCCAGGGCGACGTCGTCCGTGACGCGTGGCACTCGAGTTTCTTCGCCTGGTGCCCGCCGCTGCCGTTGCTGGTGGCTGGGCTGGTCGTGGTCGTTTTCGGGCGAATCCGCACCGTGCGCGTCAGCGGCCTGCCGCAACTGTGGTTGGTCGTCGCCGCGGCGTCACTGCTGCTGATAGTGCTGGGCTGGGTCACCCTGGAGTGGGAGTTCGACGCCGACCAGCGCGGGATCTTCGAGGCCGCGGGGGTCGCCATCAGGCCCGGACTGGGCCGGTTCCTCGGGTTGTTCGCGGCGCTGGTGTCCGGCGTCGTCGCTTTCCTGGACATGCGGGCGATGCGGGCCGAGAGCCGGCAGCTGCGGAAGACGCGCAGCAAGAACGGCTGATCTTCGCGTCCCCTTCCGTAAGAATCCTGCCACTGGAGAATTTTCGACCGGGTGCGGGAGTCGTCCGACCGGTGGATCGCGGTCGTTGACAACGTTGACATCACGGTCGGCCATTGCGTGAGAAAGCGCTTTCTGGAACGGTCGGAGAGGCGCAGGCCCCGCCACGGAGATCGCCGCCTTCGCAGGTGAACGGGCTGGGCGGATCGGTGCTGCTGGGGGTGCCGGAGCCGTGGAGGGAGACCCGGGTTGGCTCAAGGAAAGCGCTTACGGGTGGCGGTCATCGGGACCGGGGCCATCGCCGAGAGCCACCGGACCGCCTTCGAGGCCCACCACGAAGACGTCGACATCGTGGCCGCCGCCGACGTCGACGAGGCGCGGGTCGCCGCTTTCTGCGCTGTGACCGCGCACGCCAAGCCCTACCACGACCTGGGCACCCTGCTGGCCGAGCAGGAACCGGACCTCGTCTCGATCTGCACGTCGCCGAGCCTGCACGTCGAGCAGACGAATGAGGCCCTTGGCAGCGGCGCCTGGGTCTGGTGCGAGAAGCCGCCTTGCCGGTCGCTCGCCGAGTACGACGAGATGACCGTCGCCGAGCGGGACGGTGGGCCGTACGCCGCCTTTGTCTACCAGCAGCGGTCCGGGGCGGCCGCCGCGCACTTCCGGGAGCTGCTCGCCGGTGGGGAGCTGGGGCGTCCGCTCGTCGCGCACTGCCAGACCACCTGGTACCGCGATGCTGCCTACTACTCGGTGCCGTGGCGGGGACGCTGGGAGACCGAGGGCGGCGGGCCGGCCATGGGGCACGGCATCCACCAGATGGATCTGCTGCTTCACCTGCTCGGCGACTGGGCCGAGGTGCGGGCGATGACCGCGCGGCTCGTGCACGACGTCGAGACCGAGGACGTCTCCACGGCGCTCGTCCGGTTCGAGTCGGGGGCGCTGGCGACCGTCGTCAACAGCGTCCTCTCGCCGGACGAAGTGAGCCGGATCCGGATCGACTGCGAACGCGCCACCGCCGAGCTCAGTCACCTCTACGGATACGGCGTCAAGGACTGGCGCTACACGCCGGCGCCGCAGGTCGCCGAAGCGGACGTCGAGCGGTGGCACACCCCGGCTGCCGACGTCGACAGCTCGCACGCCGCCGCCTTCACGCCGATCCTCGCCGCTTATCGGGCCGGGCGGCGGCCGCCGTGCAGCGGGGATGACGGGCGGCAGGTACTGGAGTTCATCGCCGCGCTCTACAAGTCCGCCGGCACCGGGCTCGGCGTGCGCCGCGAGGAGATCGGGCCCGGTGAACCCTTCTACCGCTCGATGGCGGGCGACCAGGCAGGAGGCCGCGGATGAGCGCGACGATCACGGTGACCCACCGGCACGGCGAGAGCGTGTGCGTCGAGGCGGGCGGCGTCCAGCTGATGTCCTATGTGTACAAGCCCGACCCAGTGGCCTTCGAGTCGCGCAAGCCCTACGCCCACCCGCTGCGGACCCTCGGCGGCCGGCACGTCAGCGGGTACCGGCCCGCCGACCACCGGTGGCACAAGGGGCTGCAGATGACGTCGAGTCACCTGTCCGGGCAGAATTTCTGGGGCGGCCACACCTACGTCCCCGGCGACTGGTACCAGGAACTTCCCGACCGCATCGGCTCCATGCGGCACGACGGGTTCGCCGCCTTCACCGTCGCACGCGATCGGCTGGCCTTCACCGAGGACCTCACCTGGGTCGCCAACGGCGGGGACGAGTGGGCGCGGGAGCGGCGGGACATCGTCGTCCACTCGGTCGAGCCGGACGACGGGTCCTGGGCGCTCGACTGGTCGATCGAACTGACCAACCTCCGGGACGTCCCGCTCGTGTTCGGCAGCCCGACCACCGCCGGGCGTGAGCTGGCCGGGTACACCGGCCTGCACTGGCGCGGGCCTCGGGACTTCGGGGGCGGGCAGGTCCTGGGCCCCGGGGACCTCGAAGGCGAGGCGATGATGGGCGCCCAGGCGCCGTGGCTCGCGTTCGTCGGCGAGCACGACGATGTCGACGCGCGTTCGACGCTCGTCTTCGCCCACGCGCCCGAGAACGACAAGGCGATCCACGAGTCGCACTGGTTCGTCCGGGCCCAGGAAGCGCCCATGGTCGCCTTCTCGTGGGCGTTTTTCGACGAATTCGACCTGCCACCGGGCGAAAGCTTCGCCTACCGCTACCGGATCGTCGTCGTCGACGGGGCCTGGGACCGCGACCGGGTGACCGGCTACCTCGACGGGCACGGCTGGTCATGACCGACTTTCCGCTCCCGGGTGGCATCGGCGTCTCGCACCTGCGCGCCTACGACTGGGCGGCCGAGGACGGCGTCTGCGGCGGCAGCCCACACGTCCACCTCGCCTGCACCGAGGCCTATGTCGTCACCGGGGGTCACGGGGCCGTCCAGACGCTGAGCGCCGGCGGCTACGCGGAGACGCCGCTGGAGCCCGGCGTGATCGCGTGGTTCACGCCCGGGACCGTGCACCGGATGGTGCAGGGCGACGGCCTGCGCGTCACCGTCCTCATGCAGAACAGCGGGCTGCCGGAGGCCGGTGATGCCGTCTTCACGTTCCCGCCCGACGTGCTCGCCGACCCGGCCGCCTATGCCGAGGCCGCGGCGTTGCCGAAAACCGACGACGCTGCTCGGCAACGCCGTGACCTGGCGATTCGTGGGTATCTGCCGCTGCGGAACGCCCTGCGGGACGGTGATCCGGAACCGCTGCGGGCGTTCCACCGGGCGGCCGTCGCGCTCGTCGCGCCGAAGGTCGCAGAGTGGGTACCGCGCTGGCAGGCCGGGGCGTTGCGGGCCGCCGAACTGACCGGTGCCCATCTCAAGGCGCTCGCCGACGGCGACGGGAGCCATCTCGACCGGTCCGGCCTGCGGGTCGCGACGCCGTCGAACCCGGACGGTTACGGCATGTGCGGACGCCGGGCCGAATACGACATCCCATGGGACGGATCCGACCAGGAAGGCTTGCAGTGATGAACCAGTCCAGCATCGGAGTGCTGCTCAACGGGGTGACGGGCCGGATGGGTTACCGGCAGCACCTGCTCCGGTCGGTCCTGGCGATCCGCGAGCAGGGTGGCGTCATCCTGCCGGACGGCAGCCGCGTGCAGCTCGAGCCGATCCTCGCCGGGCGCAACGCCGCGAAGCTCAAGGATCTCGCCGACCGCCACGGCCTGACCGCGTGGACCACCGACGCCGATTCCGCGCTTCAGGACGTCGACGTCTACTTCGACGCGCAGCTGACGTCGGCGCGCGAGCCGTCGGTGCGGGCGGCGATCGCCGCGGGCAAGCACGTCTACGCCGAGAAGCCCCTTGCCGAAAAACTGACATCGGCGCTGGAGCTGGCCGGGCTCGCGCGGGACGCCGGGATCTGCCACGGCGTCGTGCACGACAAGCTGTTCCTGCCCGGGCTGCTCAAGCTGCGGCGGCTGGTCGACGGCGGGTTCTTCGGGCGGATCCTGTCGGTGCGCGGCGAGTTCGGCTACTGGGTCTTCGAGGGCGACTGGCAGGAGGCGCAGCGCCCGAGCTGGAACTATCGGGCCGAAGACGGCGGCGGGATCGTGCTCGACATGTTCTGCCACTGGAACTACGTGCTCGAGAACCTCTTCGGCCGGGTCGAGGCCGTGACCGCGAAAGCGACAACGCATATCCCGCGCCGCTGGGACGAGCAGGGCGAGGCGTACGCGGCGACGGCCGACGACGCCGCGTACGGCATCTTCGAACTGGAGTCGGGGGTCATCGCGCAGATCAACTCCTCCTGGTCGACGCGGGTTTTCCGTGACGAGCTGGTCGAGTTCCAGGTCGACGGCACCGAGGGGAGCGCGGTCGCCGGGCTGCGGCGGTGTCGCGTCCAGCACCGGTCGGCGACGCCGAAGCCCGTCTGGAACCCGGACCTGCCGGCGACCGAGCCCTTCCGCGACCAGTGGCAGGAAGTGCCGGACAACGCCGAGTTCGACAACGGCTTCAAGGCGCAGTGGGAGGAGTTCGTGCGGGACGTCGTCGCAGGACGGCAGCACCGCTACGACTTCTTCTCGGCCGCCCGGGGACTGCAGGTCGCCGAAGCCGGGCTGACGTCGTCGGCCGAGGGGCGGCGGGTGGAGCTGAAGCCCCTGGCGTGAGCCGAGCTGTCACACGCTCGGCTGGTGCCACGCCGATCGGCCGGCTGCGGGCGGCGACGGCCGATGCGGTTTTCGCCGTGGTCGAATGTCGGCGACGGCGGAAAACCGCAGGTCAGTCCTTGCCGTTGCCGCCGCCGGACGTGGCCGGGGTGATCAGCACGACGCGGTCGTCGCTGGAGACCGGGGTGCCGCCGTCCTTGTTGACCGTGCCCGCCACCGCCAGCTGCGGGTTGATCATGCTCATGCCGGCGAGCCGCCCGTACGTCACCGGCGGCTTGCCGGTCTTGCCGTCGAGACTGACCGTCGGCTTGCCGCTGATCGCGCCCTCCGGGGTCACCGGCAGGTTCTGCAGGTTGCCCGCCAGTGACGTGCCGATCGAGAGCGAGCCGTTGGCGTCGACGAAGTCGGCGCAGCCCGCGACGCCCGGCTTGTCCGGCCACGTCCACGCCGGCGTCGTCAGCGGCTGGCCGCCCTGGACCCGGTAGAGGGCGTCCTTGTCGGCGAGGTGGTCGGTGACCCAGACGCGCCCGCCGTCGGCCGACGCGCACACCCCGCCCGGCGAGTGCAGGCCGGTCGCCACCACGAGCGCGCCGTTCGGGTTGCCCGCCGCGGCCTTGCCGGAGGTGTCGATCCGCAGCAGCTTCCCGGCGAGGGAGTTCGGGTCGGCCGCGGCGCCCGGGTTGCCCGCGTCGCCGGTCGCGACCAGCAGCGCGCCCCGGTTGTCGGTGCCGATCGTGCCGCGGTTGCCGGACGCGCCCTTCGGGATGCCGGTGAGGACCGGCTTGGGCGCCTGGCCCTTGGCGAAGCGCACGACACGGTTGTCGGTCGCGGTCGTGATGTAGGCGAAGACCAGCTGGTCCTCGACGTACGACGGCGACAGCGCGAGCCCGGTCAGGCCGCCGTCGCCGGCCGCCTGGACGTCGAGCTTCGCGAAGTCCGTCGCGTCCTTGCCGCCGGTGGCCAGCAGGACGCGGCCGCTCTTGCGCTCGCCGGCCAGCGCGCTTGGCGCGGAGCCGTCACCGGGCAGGCCGGCCACCGCGGCGACGGTGTCCAGGCACGTCGCGATCACCGCCGGGTCGAAGTCCTTGCAGCCCTGCGGCGGCGGCACGGGGGCGGCCGACTGGCCGGGCCGCGCCTGCTTGCCGTCGCTCCCGGAGTCCGCGCCGGGGCCCTGGACCTCGGGTGGCGACTCGGGGCTCGGCACGGGGGCGGGGCTGAACGTCTGACCCGCCGCGGTGTCGTCGAACCGCGCGCACCCGGCGGGCAGCAGGACGCCGCAGGCCAGGATCGCCAGCAGGGCCGAGCGGTAGCGGGTGCGCATGATCCCCCAGCCTAGGGGCCGGTGCGTGAACCATGGGTGAGTACTCCTCGATTACGTTGGGATCATGACGCTGACCGTGCTGGTGCCCGACGACGAGGGCCTGACCGTGCTCGCCGAGGTCCCGCGGGTCCTGCCCGTGCGCTACCAGTGGGGCGAACCGGTGCCGCCCGAGGCCGCGAAGGCCGAGGTGCTCATCCCCGGCAAGCACCCGCCGGGGGAGCAGCTGTGGCGGACGGTGCCGAACCTGAAGCTGATCCAGCTGCTGTCCGCCGGCGCCGAGGACTGGGTCGGCAAGGTGCCCGACGGCGTCCTGCTCTCGACCTGCCGGGGCGCGCACGGCGGGAGCACGGCCGAGTGGGTCGTCGCCGCGCTGCTGTCCATTTACCGGAAATTGGACATCTTCGCCGCGGCGCAGCGCGAAGGCCGCTGGGACCGGCAGACGGCGGACACGCTGCAGGGCAAACGCGTGCTCGTCATCGGCGCCGGCGACCTCGGACGGCACTTGCGGCGCCGGCTGGAGCCGTTCGACGCGCGGTGCACGATGGTCGGGATGACCGCGCGGGAGGGCGTGCACGGCGTGCGGGAGCTGCCCGGCCTGCTGGAGCTGCACGACGTCGTGGTGCTGATGGTGCCGCTGACGTCCCGGACCCGCGGGATGGTCGACGCGGAGTTCCTGGGGCGGATGCGCGACGGCGCGGTGCTGGTCAACGTCTCGCGCGGCGCCGTCGTGGACACGCACGCTTTGGTCGCGGAATTGACCACGGGCCGGTTGCGGGCCGCTCTCGACGTCACCGATCCCGAGCCGCCGCCGGCCGGGCACCCGCTGTGGACGGCGCCGGGGCTGCTGCTGACGCCGCACGTCGGCGGGGCGGTGCGCGGGGTGCGGGGGCGTTCGTACGCGGTCGCCGCGGCGGAGATCGCCCGGTACGCCGGTGGCGAGCTGCCGGACAACCTCGTCCACGGTGAATACTGAGCTCGCCAGGCCCGCGCGATTCCCCTAACCTGCGCGGGTGAGCAGTGGAGACGACTTTTCGCAGCAGCCCACCAGCCTCCTGTCGGGCGTCGAGGACGATCGGTCGGACGACACGCCGCGCCAGGGCGGGCTCGGCCTCGGCCTGCTGATCCTGCGGCTGGCGCTCGGCGTGACCATGGGCGCGCACGGGCTGCAGCACCTGTTCGGGTTGTTCGGCGGGCCGGGCATCGGCGGGTTCGCGCGGGTGCTGGAGACGTACGGCTACCACAAGCAGACGACGCTGCTGTCGTGGATCACCGGCATCACCGAGGTGACCGGCGGGGTGCTGGTGATCGTCGGGCTGTTCACGCCGCTGGCCGCGGCCGGCCTGCTCGGAGTGGCGGCCAACGCGGTGTACGCGAAGTTCCACGGCGGGTTCTTCGAGGGCTCGGGGCAGGGGTTCGAGTTCGAGCTGCTGCTGGCGGCTTCGGCGTTGAGCCTGCTGTTCACCGGGGCCGGGCCGATTTCGCTGGAGCGGAACACCCCGTGGCGGAAGCGGCCGTTGCCGCTGGGACTGGTTTCACTGCTGCTGGCCGCCGCGGCGGCCGTGGTGGTCATCGTTTTGACGAGGTAGCGGCCCCTGGGGACAACTCGGCGTCCTCGGTCAGCCCTGTGGACAACTCGGCTCCGGCGGGCGGGAACTGTCGGTCGGCTTCGGTAACGTTGAAATCGGGGGTCCCCCGAGCGGCGGGGGTGTGCTGGACGCGGAAAAGGCCGCCCCGGCGATCCGGGACGGCCTTCTCGGAAACCTCGCGAACGCCGCCCTGGCGGACCGGGGCGGCCTTCTCGAAAAACTTACTTGTTCACGTCCCGGACCGCGCCCGTGTCCGCCGAGGTTGCCATCCGGGCGTACGCGCGCAGGGCCGCCGTCACCGGGCGCTGGCGGTCCTTCGGCTGCCACGGCCTCTCCGACGCCTCCATCTTCGCGCGGCGCTCGGCCAGGATCGCGTCGTCCACCAGGAGCTCCAGGCGGCGCTCGTGGATGTCCAGCAGGATCCGGTCGCCGTTCTCCACCAGGCCGATCAGGCCTCCCGCCGCGGCCTCGGGGGAGATGTGGCCCACCGAAATGCCGGAGGAGCCACCCGAAAAGCGGCCGTCCGTGATCAGGGCGCACTTCTTGCCCAGGCCCGAGCCCTTCAGGAACGCCGTCGGGTGGAGCATTTCCTGCATGCCCGGGCCGCCCGCCGGGCCCTCGTAGCGGATCACCAGGACCTCGCCCGGCTGGATCTCCTTCTTCAGGATCGCCGACACCGCTTCCTCCTGGCTCTCCAGGACCCGGGCCGGGCCCTCGAAGTGCCACAGGTCCTCGTCGATGCCCGCGGCCTTGATCACCGCGCCGTTCTCCGCCAGGTTGCCGCGGAGGATCGCCAGGCCGCCGTCCTTCGTGTACGCGTGCTCGACGTCGCGGATGCAGCCCTCCGCGGCGTCGGTGTCCAGGGACGACCAGCGGTTCGACGTCGAGAACGCCTGCGTCGTGCGCACCCCGCCCGGCGCCGCGTGGAAAAGCTCCACGGCGGAAGCAGAGGGCGACGACGCCCGGATGTCCCACGCGGAAAGCCACGACTCGAGATCACGCGAGTGGACCGACCACACGTCCGTGTTGAGCAGGCCGCCGCGGTGGAGCTCGCCGAGGATCGCCGGGATTCCGCCCGCGCGGTGGACGTCCTCCATGTGGTAGTCGGAGTTCGGCGCCACCTTCGACAGGCACGGGACCCGGCGGCCGATCGCGTCGATGTCGGCGATCGTGAAGTCGACCTCGCCCTCCTGGGCGGCCGCGAGGATGTGCAGCACCGTGTTCGTCGAACCGCCCATGGCCATGTCCAGCGCCATCGCGTTCTCGAACGCCGCCTTCGACGCGATCGAGCGGGGCAGGACCGACTCGTCGTCGTTTTCGTACCAACGGCGGCACAGCTCGACGACCGTGCGCCCGGCCTCCTCGAACAGCGCCCGGCGCGCTGCGTGCGTCGC
Organism: Amycolatopsis sp. NPDC003731; assembly: GCF_053586895.1. Lineage (NCBI taxonomy): Bacteria > Bacillati > Actinomycetota > Actinomycetes > Pseudonocardiales > Pseudonocardiaceae > Amycolatopsis > Amycolatopsis sp. NPDC003731. Next base: position 82,743 of record NZ_JBSFNC010000006.1, read on the forward strand.
CAGCGTCGAGCCGTTGCCGGGAAGCGACAAACCGAGGGCTTCGGTCAGGCAGTTCATCGAGTTCGCGGTGAACATGCCGGAGCACGACCCGCACGTCGGGCACGCCGAACGCTCGACGACGGCCAGCCCGTCCTCGTCGACCTCGGGGCTCGCCGACGCCGCGATCGCGGTGATCAGGTCGGTCGGGGCCTGCGCGACGCCGCCCACGACCACGGCCTTGCCGGCCTCCATCGGGCCGCCCGAGACGAAGACCACCGGGATGTTCAGGCGCATCGCCGCGTTGAGCATGCCCGGGGTGATCTTGTCGCAGTTGGAGATGCACACCAGCGCGTCGGCCTGGTGCGCGTTGACCATGTACTCCACCGAGTCGGCGATGATCTCGCGCGAAGGCAGCGAATAGAGCATGCCGGAGTGGCCCATCGCGATGCCGTCGTCGACGGCGATCGTGTGGAACTCGCGCGCGACGCCGCCCGCTTCCTTGACCGCCTCGGCGACGATCTCGCCGAGGTCCTTCAGGTGCACGTGGCCCGGCACGAACTGCGTGTAGGAGTTGGCGATCGCGACGATCGGCTTGCCGAAGTCGCTGTCGGTCATGCCCGTGGCGCGCCAGAGCGAGCGGGCGCCCGCCGCGTTGCGGCCGTGGGTGGTGGTCCGGGAACGGAGAGGCGGCACGGGAACTCCCAGGTCAAAGGGTGGCCAGCGAAACTGGTAGGACCAATTTACGCTGCCGGGTGAGGCTCGTCCGTTGAGGGTGGGGGCGGGGACCGGGTGACGGCCGCGCCCGGCCCGCCGCGAGGGTTACTCGGCCGACGGCGTCCCGGGCTTGATGTCCTCGTCCTGCAGCACCCCGCTCGGGTCCGCGACCAGGCCCTCGCTGACCAGCGACAGCACCGGCAGGTGCCGGGTCCGCACGGTCGGCAGCGGCACCTTCGTGTCGTCCTGCAGCACCGCCTGCACGCGCGCCCGCTTCGTGATCGCGAGCCCCTTCAGCGCCGACCACGGGATGTCGCGGTGGCCGAACACCGTGCGGACCGCCAGGCCCGAGCGCGTCGCGATCGTGCGGTGGCGGACCACGAACACCGCCAGCGCGATCGGGAAGATGTAGAGCCACTGCAGGTACGGGATCTCCCCGAGCGCGATCGGCGTCACGCAGATCGTCAGGAGGGCGATCGCCATGAAGGACGTGCGGGGGACGCGGAAGACGGCCTTCCGGCCTTCGTCCTGCTGTTTTTCGGCCACCCGGAAATGGTGCACCGCGCGCACCGCCGGCCCGGACCCGGGTCTCGCCGGTGTGACCCACGTCCACCATGCGGACACACCATCCCGCAGAGTTGACACCCGGAGGGCGTTCGGTCTAGCGTCATCGCCGTGACACCGCTGACCGGCCTCGTACTTCCCAAGCGCGTCGACGCTTAGGGAAGACTTTCCGCTGCGTCGACGCGCGAACCCTCGTGCGACCTTACGGTCGGCGAGGGTTTTTTGTTGCCCTAGGGAAGCAATTCCCCGCCCCACCGCACAAAACCGACCCGAACGAGTGACACCGAGACCCACGAGGCAGATCCGATGACCAGTGCGACGTCGCGCAGCGACGCGAAGCCCGGGCCGACGCCCGGAGCACGTCCGAAGCCGGCCCCACCGGCGGGAACGCCGGTGCGCGTCACCGGCGCCCAGTCCCTCGTGCGCTCGCTCGAGGCCGTCGGCGCCGAGGTGGTCTTCGGGATCCCGGGCGGCACCATCCTGCCCGCCTACGACCCGCTGCTGGACTCGACGAAGGTCCGGCACGTCCTGGTCCGCCACGAGCAGGGCGCCGGCCACGCCGCCACCGGCTACGCGCAGGCCACCGGCAAGGTCGGCGTCTGCATGGCCACCTCGGGCCCGGGCGCGACCAACCTGGTCACCCCGCTCGCCGACGCGAACATGGACTCGGTCCCGGTCGTGGCGATCACCGGGCAGCAGTCCCGCGCGCTGATCGGCACCGACGCCTTCCAGGAAGCCGACATCTGCGGCATCACCATGCCGATCACCAAGCACAACTTCCTCGTCACCGACCCCGCGGACATCCCGCGGACCATCGCCGAGGCGTTCCACCTGGCCGCGACCGGCCGCCCCGGCCCGGTCCTGGTGGACATCCCCAAGGACGTGCTGCAGGAGATGACCTCGTTCTCCTGGCCGACGGAGCTGCGGCTGCCGGGCTACCGCCCCACGCTGCGCCCGCACGGCAAGCAGGTCCGCGAAGCCGCGAAGCTGATCGCGAAGTCGCGGCGCCCGGTGCTCTACGTCGGCGGTGGCGTCATCAAGGCCGAAGCGCACGAGCAGCTCAAGCAGCTCGCCGAATTGACCAACATCCCGGTCGTCACCACGCTGATGGCGCGCGGCGCGTTCCCCGACTCGCACCCGCAGCACCTCGGCATGCCCGGCATGCACGGCTCGGTCGCCGCGGTCGCCGCCATGCAGCGCGCCGACCTGCTGATCGCGCTCGGTGCCCGGTTCGACGACCGGGTCACCGGCCAGCTGTCCTCGTTCGCGCCGGACGCCGCGATCGTGCACGCCGACATCGACCCGGCCGAGATCTCCAAGAACCGCAAGGCCGACGTCCCGATCGTGGGCGACTGCAAGGAGATCATCGGCGAGCTCATCATCGCCGTGAAGGCGGAGTTCGACCACAGCGGCCGGCCGGACCTGGCCGACTGGTGGACCCAGGCCGACGACTGGCGCAAGACCTACCCGGCCGGCTACGAGTGGCCCGACGACGGTTCGCTGTCGCCGCAGTACGTCATCGAGCGGATCGGCGAGCTCGTCGGCCCGGACGCCGTCTACGCCGCGGGTGTCGGCCAGCACCAGATGTGGGCCGCGCAGTTCGTCAAGTACGAGAACCCGCGCACCTGGATCAACTCCGGCGGCCTCGGCACCATGGGCTTCGCGGTGCCCGCCGCGATGGGCGCGCAGTTCGGCGTCCCGGACACGCAGGTGTGGGCGATCGACGGCGACGGCTGCTTCCAGATGACCAACCAGGAGCTGGCCACCTGCGCCATCGAGGGCGCGCCGATCAAGGTCGCCGTGATCAACAACGGCAACCTGGGCATGGTCCGGCAGTGGCAGAACCTCTTCTACTCGGAGCGGTACTCCAACACCGACCTCGGCACGCACAAGCACCGCATCCCGGACTTCGTCCTGCTGGCCGAGGCGCTGGGTTGCGCGGGCCTGCGCTGCGAGACGAAGGAAGACGTCGACGCCACCATCCGCCGCGCGATGGAAATCAACGACCGCCCCGTCGTGATCGACTTCGTCGTGGGGAAGGATGCCCAGGTGTGGCCGATGGTCGCGGCCGGCACCGGCAACGACGAGATCATGGCGGTCCGGGGCATCCGGCCGCTGTTCGACGACGACGAAGTTTCGGTCGAGACGGTCCAGGAAGACACAGCCGCCAATGCCGCCGGAGAGGGTGAGCGCTAGAGATGAGCGTCCACACGCTGAGTGTCCTGGTCGAGAACAAGCCGGGTGTGCTCGCGCGCGTCTCGGGCCTGTTCTCCCGCCGCGGGTTCAACATCGAGTCCCTCGCCGTCGGGCCCACGGAAAACCCCGAGGTGTCCCGCATGACGATCGTGGTCGCCGTGGAAGAGCTACCGCTCGAACAGGTGACGAAGCAGCTCAACAAGCTGGTCAACGTGATCAAGATCGTCGAGCTGGAGCAGTCGACCGCCGTGCAGCGCGAACTGCTGCTGGTCAAGGTGCGCGCCGACAACACCGTGCGCAGCCAGGTCCTCGAAACCGTCCAGCTCTTCCGGGCCAAGGTGGTGGACGTCTCTCCCGAGGCACTCACCGTCGAGGCCACCGGGACGTCCGACAAGATCGGTGCGTTGCTGCGGATGCTGGAGCCGTATGGCATCCGCGAACTCGTGCAGTCCGGCATGGTCGCGGTGGGTCGCGGCGCCCGTTCGATCACCGCCACATCACCGCGATAAAGAAGTAAGTCAGGAAAGGAAGCAGTACCCCCATGGCAGTGGAAATCTTCTACGACGACGACGCCGACCTCTCGATCATCCAGGGGCGCAAGGTCGCTGTCATCGGCTACGGCAGCCAGGGCCACGCCCACTCGCTGAGCCTGCGCGACTCCGGCGTCGACGTCCGCATCGGCCTGCCCGAGGGGTCCAAGTCGCGGGCGAAGGCCGAGGAGCAGGGCCTGCGCGTGCTCACCCCGGCCGAGGCGTCGGCCGAGGCCGACCTGATCATGATCCTGGCGCCGGACACCAAGCAGCGCTTCATCTACGAGCAGGACATCGCCCCGAACCTCAAGGACGGCGACGCCCTCTTCTTCGGGCACGGCTTCAACATCCGCTACGACCTGATCAAGCCGCCGTCGAACGTCGACGTGGCGATGGTCGCCCCGAAGGGCCCGGGCCATCTGGTCCGCCGCCAGTTCGTCGACGGCAAGGGCGTCCCGGCGCTCATCGCCGTGGAGCAGGACGCCTCCGGCAACGCCCAGGCGCTCGCGCTGTCCTACGCGGCCGCCATCGGTGGCGCCCGCGCGGGTGTCATCAAGACGACGTTCACCGAGGAGACCGAGACCGACCTCTTCGGCGAGCAGGCCGTGCTCTGCGGTGGCGCGTCCGCGCTGGTGCAGACCGGCTTCGAGGTGCTCACCGAGGCCGGCTACGCCCCGGAGATCGCCTACTTCGAGGTGCTGCACGAGCTCAAGCTGATCGTCGACCTCATGTACGAGGGCGGCATCGCGCGCCAGCGCTACTCGATCTCCGACACCGCCGAGTACGGCGACCTGACCCGCGGCCCGCGCGTCATCTCGCCGGCGGTCAAGGAAGAGATGAAGAAGATCCTCGGCGAGATCCAGGACGGCACGTTCGCGCGCGAATGGGTCGCCGAGGACGAGGCCGGCCGGCCGAACTTCACCAAGCTCGAGGAGCAGGGCAACCAGCACCCGATCGAGGCGACCGGCAAGAAGCTGCGCGACCTGATGTCGTGGGTGGACCGGCCGATCACCGAGACCGCCTGACGTTTTCGCCGACGCCGAAGGGGACGCTCGCTGCCGGGCGTCCCCTTCGGTGTCTCGTTACGCTGGCCGCATGACCGATGACAAGGAGCACATCCGGCACCACCTCGACCTGTCACGGGCCGAGTGGATCCGGGGTGAACCTGCGGGCGTCACCCTCGAAGAGGTCGTCGAGTACGCCTTCGTGCCACACACCGACGGCGTCACCTACGTCGCGATGCGGAAGTCGACGGATCCGGACGGCGTGGTCCTGGTCTTCACCCCGTCGGAATGGGACGCGTTCCTCAAAGGCGTCGACGACGGCGAGTTCGACCTGCCCTAGGAGAGTTTCGCGGCCAGCTCGGGGATCCGGCCGAGGTCCCCGGCGATGCCGAGGTGGTCGCCGTAGTCGCGGGATTCGACGACCAGGCCGTCGCGAACCCGCATGGCGAAGATGTTCGCGATGCGGACCGGTTTCCCGCCGTAGCTGCCCTGGTAGGCGAACTCGCCGATCAGCACTTCGGGATCGGTGCCCTGGTAGGTCACCAGGTCCGCGACCGAGAACCGCGGGTCGAGCGCCTTGCCCGCCGCGAAGTGCGCCCGCAGCTCGTCGCGGGTGCGCAAAACCCCGGAACCCGGCTGGAACGGGTGCGTGACGTGCGTTTCCTCGGCGTACAGCTCCGGCAGCTCGTCCCAGCGGCCGCCGGCGACGCCGTGCACGAGCCGCTCGAACACCGTGCCCGAGCTTTCCGGGGCGACCGGGGACAGTTCCCGCGGCGGCGCCTGCTCGTAGGCCTTCACCAATTGGTCGACGCCGTCGCGGATGACCGCGAGCCGCAGGTAGTCGTGGTAGTCGCGGGAGTGGACGATCAGGCCGTCGCGCACGCGCAGCACCTGGATGTTGGCCGTCGGGATGGTCCGCCCCGTCTCGACGGATTCGGCGTCGTAGTCGTATTCGGCGACGATCACCTCGGGGTCGGTGGTCTCGTGCACGACGATGTTCTTGCGCTTGAGCCGCAGGGTGCCGGCGAGGGCGCCGGTGAACCGTTCGTGGATCGCCGCGCGGCCGGTGGTGCGGGTGGGCCGCGGCACGGCCTGCGGGTGTTCGACGACGGCGTCTTCGGCGTAGAGCGCGGAAAGGTCTTCCCATCGCCCTTCGCCGATGCCGTCGGACAGCGCGGCGAAGACCTCGCGGGGTGTGGTCACGAATCCTCCCAGTGGGCAAAACGGAGTCAGTAGTCCGTCTACGACGATACGGACTACTGACTCCGGTTGTCTACCGGAGCAGGTCGCGCGCGGCCGGCTGCCCGCACACCTCCGCCCACGTCTCGGGGGTGCTGCCGAAGATCGCGTCCCGCGCGCCGGGGTCGGCCCCGCTCTCGACGAGCACGCGGATGACGTCGAGGTGACCGGACTGGGCGGCCAGGTGCAGGGCCGTGACCCCCTCGCCGTGGTTCGGGCCGCCGAACGTACCGGGGAAGTTCACGTCGGCGCCGAGCTCGAGGAGCGTCCGGACGGCGGCGAGCTTGCCCGACGCCGCCGCCCAGGCCAGCGCCGTGCCGCGGTAGACGTCGGCGTTCACGTCGGCGCCCCGCGCGACGAGCGTCCTGAGTGCGTCGGCGCGGTCGTTGCGGGCCGCCCAGGACAGCGCTTCGTTCCGGACTTCGACGGGGTCGTCGGTCGGCTGCCAGGCCGGGAAACCGCTGTGGGGACGGTAAAAGCCCCGGTGTTCGCCGCCGCGGCCGGACGTCAGGAGATCGTTGACGGCGTCGACGTCGCCCAGCCCGGCCGCGACCCGCAGGTTGCCCGGCGCGCGGCTGTGCTCCGCCAGTTTCTCCGCGGCCGCGCGGTGGCCCCAGAACAGGGCGACGACCAGGGGAGTGCCGCCGTCGCCGCGAGCGGAGACGGCGACGGGCGCGCCGTGCTGCAGGAGCAGGTCGAGCAGGAGCGGCAGATTGCTGTAGGCGGCCTGGTGCAGGGGTGTCCAGCCGTGGACGTTCCCGCGCGCCGGGTCGGCGCCGTGGTCGAGCAGGATCCGGCTGAGCCGCTCGTCGTGCGTGGCGCCGGCCATGCCGAGCAGGTCGTTCCCGTTGGTGCCGCGCGCATCGACGAGCCCGGGGAACTCGTCCAGGAGCGTTTCGAGCCGCGCGGGATCCCGGTCCTCGATCGCCCGGTAGGCACGGGCGAACGGCTCACCACTGTCCACAAGAGACCTGACGTGCTCGCGGAGTGCTTTCCAGGAACCGAAACCGTGCTCGTGGGCGACGACCGCGCGGGCGCCGTCCCGGGTGAGCGGCCGGCTCCACCGGTCGAACGGCTCCTTCGCGCCGGGCGTGTCGTCTTCGGCCGAGGCGAGCAGGCCGAGGGCGCGTTCGGCGTAGTACTCGACGTCCTGGTGGTACGGATGCTGCAGGTGTTCGCCGTGTTCGGTGACGCGCCGGACGTACGCCCGGAGTTTCGGCCAGCTCGGGAAGCCGTGGTCGCGGGCGATCCGGAACTGCGCTTCGGCGAGTTTGACGCCCTCGGCGCGCGCGAGTTCCTTCGCGCGCTTGCGCAACTGGTCCAGGCTGGGTTTGGCGGGCAGCGTGCCCATGGTGCCTCCTTCCCTCGTCGCCCGTGGTCCGCCGGCACCGGGCAGGAAAGAAGGTGCGGAGCTGGTGGTGCGGTGAAGCGAGGGTGGGCTCGGCCCTTTCCGCGGACGGGACGCGGCCCCGGCCGCGCCCCGCCAGCGTACCCCGGTGTGATGGGAGGGTCGACTCGCGTGATTGGAGGGTCGACACGCGTGATTGGAGGGTCGACACGGCGGAGCTCGGGCTTGTTGGGTGTGTCGTCTCTCGGATCACGCGTGTCGACCTCCCGATCACGCGTGTCGACCCTTCGTTCACGGGAGGAGGTCGGCCAGCCTGCGGTAGGACTTCTCCGTGCGGGCCAGGACCTGGACGCAGACGTGGTCGGCGCCGGCGTCGAGGTGGGCCCGGATCCGGTCCGCGATCGCCTGTTCGCCGGTCGCGACGATGGCGTCGACCAGCCGGTCGCTGCCGCCGTCGGCGAGGTCGTCGTCGGTGAACCCGAGCCGGCGCAGGTTCTCCTGGTGGTGCGGGGCCTGCCCGACGTACAGACCGACGTGCTCGCGGGCGGCGTCCGGTGCGGTGTCCAGGACCACCGCCTGTTCGACGGCGAGGTACTTGCCCGGCCCGAGCCGTTCGCGCGCCATCGCGGTGTGCTCCGGCGGGACGAAGTACGGGTGGGCGCCGTCGGCGCGTTCGGCCGCCAGGTCCAGCAGTTTCGGGCCCAGCGCCGCGAGCACCCGGCGCGGCCGCGGCGACGGCTGCGGCAGGCCCGGCAGCTCGGCCGCGTCCATCCCGTCGAGGTACTCGCGCAACGCCGTCAGCGGCCGTGCGCCAGGCCGGTGCCCGCCCAGTCCGGCGACGAACCGGCCCGGGTACGCCTCACCCAAGGCCCGGATGGCGCCTTCCGCGGCGAGCGGGGAGCGCTGGTCGAACCGCGCCACCCCGGTGGCGACGGTCAGCTTCTTCGTCGCCGCGAGCAGCAGTGCCGCCTGCGTGAACGCCTCCCGGCCGGCGTACTCGCCGAACCAGATCGCGGCGAAGCCGAGTTCTTCCACCTCGGCGGCCGTTTCGCGGAGCGCGCCGACCGGGGCGCCGTCGAAGAACCGCCAGATCCCGACGCTCATCGGGTCACCGCCACAGCCAGGTCGAGCAGGGTCTCCACAGTGGACTCGAACGAGGGCGCGGCCGGCGTGAGCAGCACGTGGTCGGCGCCCGCGTCGAGGAGTTCGCCGAGGCGTTTCGCGATGGTTGTCGCGTCGCCCCAGAGCACGAGGTCGTCGACGAACCGGTCGCTCGGCCCGGCGATGTCCGCGTCGGTGTAGCCGAGCCGTTTCCAGCCCGCGAGGTAGACGGTGACGGAGTACTCGCGCGACTGCGCCACCCGGTGCCGGATGCTTTCGCGAGCGTCCTCGCGCGTGCCGAGCAGGACGGTCTGCTGCGGGATCAGCAGCTTGTCCGGCCCGAGGATCTCGCGGGCGTACGGCGTGTGCGAGACCGGCTGGGCGAACGGGTGCGCGCCGTCCGCGTGGTCGCGGGCGAGCTCCAGCATCTTCGGCCCGACCGCGGCCAGTACGCGCGGAAACGCCACGGGAGACGGATTTTCGGCCGCTTTTGCGTCCATTTCGGACAGGTAGGCGCGCATCCGGTCGAGCGGGCGGTACTCCTCGCCGAGCTTCGCGGCCTGGAACGCGTGCCCGGCGCCGATGCCGAGCACGAACCGGCCCGGGTGGGCCTGGGCGAGCGTCGCGCCGCCCTTCTGCGCGGTCGTCCCGCGCCGGGCCCACAGGTTCGCGATGCCGGCGCCGAGCACGACGTCCGGCACGGTGGCCAGGAGGTCGCCGAAGCAGGCGAACACCTCCCGCGTACCGGGTCCTTCGCCGCTCCAGACCGAGCGGTAGCCGGCCTCCGCCAGCCGCTGCGTCGCCGCGCGCTCGACGTCCGGTGGCGGGGCCATGGGCGCACTGGGCAGCCAGGCGCCGACCGCGCCGAGCCGTGCCCGCGTGTCTTCGATCAAGGTCATCCTCGAATTCCCTCCAGTAAGCTGAGGCAGCCTCCGGTTAATATACGGAGGCTGCCTCCGATTGGCTACCCGGTAGGGTCGGGAGTGCGATGACCGACGTCAAACCGATGCGCGCGGACGCCCGCCGCAACTACGAGCGCCTCCTTGAAGAGGCTCAGCGCGCCTTCGCCGAACACGGCGTCGAGGCGTCCCTGGAAGAGATCGCGCGCCGCGCCGGCGTCGGCATCGGCACGCTGTACCGGCATTTCCCGACGCGGGACGCGCTGCTCGAGACGCTGCTGCGCGCCCGGTTCGACGCCCACGCCGAGCGGGCCCGCGAACTGCTCGCCCACCCCGAGCCGCTGAACGCCCTGCACGCGTGGCTCGCCGGGCTCGGCGACGCCACCGGCACCTTCCGTGGCCTGGTCGAGCTCACCGCAGACGCGCTGAACGACGAAACGTCCCGGTTGTACGAATCGTGCCACGGAATGCGCGAGGTCGGTTCCCAACTGGTGGAACGTGCGAAGCGTGCGGGGGAGCTGCGCCGGGACGTCACCGCGGAGGAGCTGCTTCTGTTGCTGCACGCGGCATCCTGGGCGGGTGGTCACCTGCCCGGCGAAGGGGGCATGCAACGCCTCCTGGCTCTTGTTTTCGAGGGATTACGGGCGAGTTAACGCCGGGGGACGCCAAGGGGCGCCACCTCGCGTTAAACTCCGGCTCGACCGGGGCACAACGACGTGCTTTGACCGTTTGTCGACACAGAGCGTCCTGGAAGTGACCAGATAGTGGGAGCCGCATCGTGAGCAAGCCCAATAAGCCCGTCGTCCTCATCGCGGAGAAGCTCGCCCCCTCCGTGCTGAGCGTCTTCGGTGACGAGGTGGAGGTCCGGCACGTCGACGGCACGGACCGGTCCGCGCTGCTCGAGGCGGTGAAGAGCGTCGACGCGCTCCTGGTCCGCTCCGCCACCCAGGTGAACGCCGAGGTCTTCGCGGCCACCACGCAGCTCAAGGTCGTCGCCCGCGCCGGGGTCGGCCTCGACAACGTCGAGGTGCCCGCCGCGACCGAGCGCGGTGTCCTGGTCGTCAACGCGCCGACGTCGAACATCGTCTCCGCCGCCGAGCACGCCGTCGCCCTGCTGCTGTCGGTCGCGCGCCGCGTCCCGGCCGCCGACCAGAGCCTGCGCGGCGGCGAGTGGAAGCGCAGCTCGTTCTCCGGCGTCGAGCTGCAGGGCAAGACCATCGGCGTGGTCGGTCTCGGCAAGATCGGCCAGCTGTTCGCCCAGCGCCTCGCCGCCTTCGACACGAAGCTCATCGCCTACGACCCCTACGTCTCGGCCGCCCGCGCCGCGCAGCTGGGCATCGAGCTCGTCACCCTCGACGAGCTGCTGAGCCGCGCCGACGCCATCTCCATCCACCTGCCGAAGACGCCGGAGACCAAGGGCCTCATCGACGCCGAGGCGCTGAAGAAGACCAAGCCGGGCGTCATCATCGTCAACGCCGCCCGCGGCGGGCTGATCGTCGAGCAGGACCTGGCCGACGCGCTGCGCTCGGGCCACGTCGGCGGCGCCGGCGTCGACGTCTTCGTCACCGAGCCGACCACCTCCAGCCCGCTGTTCGAGCTGGAGAACGTCGTCGTGACGCCGCACCTGGGCGCCTCCACGGCCGAGGCGCAGGACCGCGCGGGCACCGACGTCGCGAGGTCGGTGCTGCTGGCCCTGCGCGGCGACTTCGTGCCGGACGCGGTGAACGTCACCGGCGGCGGCGCGGTCGGCGAGCACGTCCGCCCGTACCTGTCGCTGGTCCAGAAGCTCGGCCAGCTCCTGACGGCGCTCAACCCGACGTCGCCGACGACGGTGACCGTCCAGGTCAAGGGCGAGATCTCCAGCGAGGACACCGGCGTGCTGCAGCTCGCGGCGCTGCGCGGGGTGTTCACCGGCGTGGTCGAGGACCAGGTCACCTTCGTCAACGCGCCGCAGCTGGCGGAGAAGCTGGGCGTGCAGGTCGAGCTGGAGACCGAGCCGGAGAGCCCCAAGTTCCGCAGCCTGGTCACGGTGCGCGCGGTGCACGCGGACGGCTCGGTGCTGACCGTGTCGGGTTCGGTCACCGGCCTCGACGAGGTCGAGAAGCTGGTCGAGGTCAACGGCCGCGGCTTCGACCTGCGCGCCGAGGGCACCGTCCTGCTGGTCGAGTACCCGGACCGCCCGGGCGTGATGGGCCGGGTCGGCACGCTCCTCGGCGAGGCGGGCATCAACATCGAGGCCGCCCAGATCAGCCAGACCACGGACGGCTCGGACGCGGTGATGCTGCTGCGCGTCGACCGCCACATCGACGCGCACCTGCTGGAGCCGATCGGAGCCTCGGTCGGGGCGCACACGATCCGCGCCGTCGACTTCAACTGACGTAACCCTTTCGAAGGCCCCCTGCCACCCGGTAGGGGGCCTTCGAGCGCAATCACAACTACATAACGGAGTCCTTTGCCTACGTAAGTAGGTGTTTTGGGGCATTAGGTTCTCTGCGCGAGGTCGAACCACGCGTCGTCGAGGGCACGGCGCTGTGCCGCGCTTCACCGTCGGGGGTGTCCGGAGCGGCAGGCAGGTTCGGGTCCAGACCTCGAGTAAGGGGCCGACTCATGAGCAGATCCCGCCTCCCCGCGCGCGCCACGACGGCGGCCTTCGCCGTCGTTCTGGCGGCCGCGCTCGGGGCGCCGGTCGCGAGCGCAGCCGATGTGCCGCTCGCCGACGGCGTCGCACCCGCCAAGATCGACGACGCGAAGCTGCAGGGCAAGCTTTCGCCGCGCCTGGGGGCCGCGCAGGGCCGGGTCACCGCGTTCGTCGAACTGGCCAAGAAGCCGGCCGTCGACGCGTTCGCCGCCGCGCAGCCGCAGGGCAAGGAACAGGCCAAGCGGGCCGCCAAGGCCGCCAAGGCCGACACCGCCGCCGCGGTGGACTCCGTCGTCGGGCAGCTGCGCGCGGCCGACGCCAAGCCGCAGGTCGTCACGCAGACCGCCAACGCCGTTCCCGGTGTGGTCGTCACCGCCGACGCCGCGAAGCTGCGCGAGGTCGCGAAGCGGGCCGACGTCGTCGCCGTGCGCACGGTCGTCCCGAAGACCCGCACCAACGCCAGCGCCGAGCAGCTGACCAACACCCTCACCGCCTGGCAGCAGACCGGCAAGTTCGGCGACGGCATCCGCGTCGGCGTCATCGACGACGGCATCGACTACACCCACGCCGACTTCGGCGGCCCCGGCACACAGGCCGCCTACAAGAGCGTCGACTCGACCAAGCCGACCCCGCTCTTCCCGAGCGCCAAGGTCGTCGGCGGCACCGACCTCGTCGGCGACGACTACGACGCCGCGACGGCCGGCAAGACCACCCCGAAGCCGGACCCCAACCCGCTCGCCTGCGGTGAGCACGGCACGCACGTCGCCGGCACCATCGGCGGCTTCGGCGTCACCGCCGACGGCAAGACCTTCAAGGGCGACTACAAGAAGCTCGACGCCAAGAAGGTCGACGCGATGCAGATCGGCCCGGGCACCGCACCGAAGTCGCTGCTCTACGCGATCAAGGTGTTCGGCTGCACCGGCTCGACGAACGTCACCTCGCAGGCCCTGGACTGGGCGCTCGACCCGGACGGCGACGGCGACTTCACCGACCACCTCGACATCGTCAACCTCTCGCTCGGCTCCGACTTCGGCGCGCCGGACGACCCGGACTCGCTGTTCGTGCGCAAGCTCGCCGCGAACAACGTGCTCCCGGTCATCTCCGCGGGCAACGGCGGCGACATCAACGACGTCGCCGGCTCCCCGGGCAACACCCCCGAGGCGCTCACCGTCGCCAGCACGCGCGACGCGGGCATCCTGCGCGACGCCGCCGAGGTCAAGGCCCCGGCGACGGCCGCGGGCCAGAAGACCGGCCAGTACAGCCAGAACTACACCGGCTACGACACCCTCGACCTGACCGCGCCGGTCGTCGCCCTGTCGGCGGCGAACGCGGCGGGCTGTGCGCCGTACTCCGCCGAGGACAAGGCGAAGGCCGCCGGCAAGTTCGTCTTCCTGGAGTGGGACGACAACGACTCGACCCGCGCCTGCGGCTCGGCCGCACGCGCCAACAACGCGCAGGCCGCCGGGGCGAAGGGCGCGCTCCTTTCGTCCACTTTGGAGCACTTCAGCGCGGGCATCGCGGGCAACGCGGCCATCCCGATGTTCCAGTTCACCGGCTCCGCCACGAAGACGCTGCGCGCGGCGCTGACCGCGGGCACGCTGCAGGTCCGGCTCTACGGCACCGGCCGTGCCTCGATCCAGACCTACGACAAGAAGATCGTCGACACGCCGAGCTCGTTCACCTCGCGCGGCACCCGCGGCCCGGCCCTCAAGCCGGACGTCGCCGCCCCCGGTGACACGATCACCTCGGCCTTCCGCGGCAGCGGCAACGGCCGCACCGTGCTGAGCGGCACGTCGATGGCCGCCCCGCACACCGCGGGCATCACCGCGCTGATCCGCCAGTCGCACCCCGACTGGTCGGTCGAGGAGGTCAAGGCCTCGGTCATCGACACCGCCGGCCACGACGTCTCCGACGGCGCGGGCCACACCTACGCGCCGCAGCGCGTCGGCAGCGGCCGGATCGACGCGAAGGCGGCGCTGGACAACCAGGTGCTCGCCTACGTCGTCGACGACCCGGGCGCGGTCAGCGTCAGCTTCGGCACGGTCGAGGCGGCCGGTCCGGTGACGCTGTCGAAGACGATCAAGCTGGTCAACAAGGGCGTCACGCCCGCCGAGTACTCGGTCGCCTACCAGGCGGTCAACGCGCTGCCGGGTGTCGAGTACACAGTGGACAAGCCGACGGTGAAGCTGACCCCGCGCGGCACCGCCAAGGTCAAGGTGACGCTGAAGATCACCGACGCCAAGGCACTGCGCAAGGTCATGGACCCGACCATGCAGGCCACCCAGGCCGGCCTGGCCCGCCAGTTCGTCGCGGACGCCTCCGGGCGCGTCGCCTTCACCCCGGTCAGCGGGGCCAAGGTGCCGCTGCGGGTGTCGGTCTACGCCGCGCCGAAGCCGGTGTCGACGATTTCGACGCCGCCGTCGGTGAAGTTCGCGCCGGACGCCACCCAGGCCGTGCTGAACCTGACCGGCAAGGGTGTCGACCAGGGCACCGGCGCGCAGCGGTACCGCTCGCTGATCAGCGTGCTCGAGCTGCAGGCGGAGTCCCCGCAGCTGCCCGAGTGCGACGCGGACGTGGTCACCGACTGCACGCTGAACAAGACGGCCAAGGGCGGCGACCTCCGCTACATCGGCGCGGCTTCCACCGCTCCGCTGGCGAAGGCCCAGGGCGAGCCGGAGAACGCGATCCTCGCGTTCGGCCTGTCCACCTGGGGTGACTGGGCGAACATCGGCAGCAACACCTCGCCGTTCGTCGACATCGACACGACCGGGGACGGGCAACCGGACTTCGAGACCTACGTGACCAAGGCGACCTCGACCGACGTCCTCCTGGCCACCACGGTCGCGCTGACCCCGGGCTTCCCGACCGTGGACGTCCAGGCGGTCAACGGCCAGCTCGGCGACGTCGACACCAACGTGTTCGACACGAACGTGCTCACGCTGCCGGTTTCGCTGGCCGCGCTGGGCATCGACGCGAACGCCGAGTCCCACCGCATCTCCTACACGGTGGGCGTGAGCGGTTTCTACGTCGCGCCGGGCACGACGAACGGGCTGATCGACTACGTCGGCACGCCGCTTTCGTTCGACGCGCTCGCGCCGGGCTACGCGGTGCAGGGCGGCGGCGACGCCGCGCTGGGTTACGTCGCGAAGCCGGGCACGGCGCTGGTCGTCACCCGCAACGCGGCCTCGGCCGCGGCCGACAACGCGCTGGGCCTGCTCGCCATCGAGCACCACAACGCCGCGGGCAACCGGGCGAACGTGGTCAAGGTGGACGCGACGCAGGGCGCCCGGCCGGGGAACGAGCGTCAACCGATCGGGGCTGGTCGCGGCTAGTCCGCGGCAAGATCGATTCGTGCAGGACCAGGGGCGTCTCCGGCGGATTTCCGCCGGGGGCGCCCCGCTGGCGTTCACCCGATTGGGTGTCTCACCCCGTGGGAGGATGCGGCATAAGGGTGGTGCGGCTACGGCGGTTTGTCTACGGCCGGTAACCTTCCGGCTGCTGGCGTTTTGTTGCGGTGGGCCATCGGTGCGGCCGGTGGTCCGGTCGACGGAGGTGTGTGGATGCGGCTCGCGGTGATCCCAGGAGACGGGATCGGGCCCGAGGTGGTCTCCGAGGCGCTGAAGGTGCTCGGCGAGGTAGTACCGACGGCGGAGATCACGAACTACGACCTCGGCGCCGCCCGATGGCACTCGACCGGCGAGCTGCTCCCGGAGTCGGTCCTCGGCGAGCTCCGCCAGCACGACGCGATCCTGCTGGGCGCGGTCGGCGACCCGACGGTGCCGAGCGGCATCCTCGAGCGCGGCCTGCTGCTGCGCCTGCGGTTCGAGATGGACCACCACGTCAACCTGCGCCCGGCGCGGCTGTACCCGGGTGTCCGGGGACCGCTGGCCGACGCGGGCGACGTCGACATGGTCGTCGTGCGCGAAGGCACCGAAGGCCCGTACGCGGGCACGGGTGGCCTGATCCGCAAGGACACCGAGCACGAGATCGCGACCGAGGTCAGCGTCAACACGGCGTTCGGGGTCCGGCGCGTGGTCGCGGACGCGTTCAACCGCGCCGAGGCCCGCCCGCGCAAGCACCTGACGCTGGTGCACAAGACCAACGTGCTCTCGTTCGCCGGCTCGCTGTGGTCGCGGATCGTGGAAGAGGTTTCGCTGGAGCACCCGGAGGTGACGGTCGCGTACTCCCATGTGGACGCGGCGACCATCCACCTGGTGACGGACCCGTCGCGGTTCGACGTGATCGTGACGGACAACCTGTTCGGCGACATCATCACCGACCTCGCGGCCGCGGTGACCGGCGGCATCGGCCTGGCGGCCAGCGGCAACCTGGACATGACCCGCCGCAACCCGAGCATGTTCGAGCCGGTCCACGGTTCGGCCCCGGACATCGCGGGCCAGGGCCTGGCCGACCCGACGGCGGCGGTGCTGTCGGTGGCGCTCCTGCTGGACCACCTGGGCCAGAAGGAAGCGGCCCGGCGGATCGAGGCATCGGTGGCGTTCGACCTGGCGACGCGCGACCAGTCTTCGCCGGGAGCGACCCAGGCGATCGGGGACCGGCTCGCGGCTCTGGTGTCTTCGAACGTGCGTACTGCTTGATCTTTTTCGGGAAAGCCCCGTGCCCGGTGGTGGGTGCGGGGCTTTTTCGTGCCCGTTCGGGGGGCCGCCGGAGGTCGCGAATGACTCATTCGAGACCTCGCACGTCCCGAATGAGTCATTCGCGGCACCACGGGCCCCGCCGGCGCCGCTCGCAACTCGCGAGCGGACCCCACCCTCTCCGGCGGGGCTCCGGCAAAGCCGGACTTGCACCCCGCCCAGGCCTGCCCCGGCACCCCGATCCGAAGCCAGCACCGGCCGTAGTGACAATTGCGGCTTCGGGGTGGTGGGCACCGAGCCGCTCGCCGGACGATCCGCCCAAGCCGGCGGGCAACAAACTCCGGCGCGGTTCCCGAATGGTGGGAGCTCGCCCCAGCTTGTGGACTTTCGCGGAACCCCTGTGGCATGATGCGACCGTGACCAGCTTCGCGATCATTATCGACGAGCGCGCCGGACGATAGCTCCACAAGAGCCCCCGGCGCGCAACCTCTCGCACCCATGCGGGAGGTTTTTTTGTTGCCTCGAAACGCCAGGAAGACGCCAGAAACCGCGAGGAGAAGACCGTGACCCGCAAGGAGCCCGCCGATACCCCGCTCGGCGACGCCTTCCACCTCTACGACACCACCCTGCGCGACGGTGCGCAGCGGGAGGGCATCTCCTACTCCGCCCAGGACAAGCTCGCCGTCGCGCGGTTGCTGGACGAGCTGGGGGTCGGGTTCATCGAAGGCGGCTGGCCCGGGGCGCTCCCCAAGGACACCGAATTCTTCGCCCGCGCCGCGAAAGGCGAGCTGAAGCTGAAGCACGCCGCGCTCGTCGCGTTCGGCGCCACGCGCAAGGCCGGCCTCACCGCCGACGCCGATCCGCAGGTCCAGGCCCTTCTCGACAGCGAAGCACCCGTCGTCACCCTGGTCGCCAAGTCCGATCTCCGGCACATCGAACGCGCCCTCCGCGTCGACGTCGACGAAGCCTGTGCGATGGTGCGGGACACCGTCGAATTCCTCACCCGCGAAGGACGGCGCGTCTTCCTCGACGCCGAGCACTTCTTCGACGGCTACGCGTATTCCCCCGAGACCTCGCTCCGCATCCTGGACGCCGCCGCGCACGCCGGCGCCGACGTTCTCGTGCTCTGCGACACCAACGGCGGCCAGCTGCCGCTCGGCCTCGCCCGGACGGTCGAGGAGATCAAGGAAAAGACCGGATTCCGGCTCGGGATCCACTGTCAGGACGACACTTCCTGCGCCGTGGCGAACTCCGTCGCCGCGGTGCAGGCCGGCGTGACGCACGTCCAGTGCACCGCCAATGGTTACGGGGAACGGGCCGGCAACGCCGACCTCTTCGCCGTGACCGGGAACCTCGTGACCAAGCTCGGCATGGACGTCCTCCCGACCGGAGGAGCGGCCGAGCTGACCCGGGTCTCCCATGCCCTTGCCGAAATCGCGAACATCGCCCCCTACACCCACCAGGCTTACGTAGGGGCGTCGGCCTTCGCCCACAAGGCGGGACTGCACGCGAGCGCGATCAAGGTGGATCCGTTGCTGTACAACCACATCGATCCGTCTTCCGTCGGCAACGACATGCGGGTGCTGGTCACCGAGATGGCCGGCAGGGCCAGCCTCGAGCTCAAGGGACGTGAGCTCGGGGTCGACCTTGCCGGCCGGCCCGAAGCGCTCACCAGCGCCATCACCAAGGTCAAGCGGCTCGAAGCCGAAGGCTGGTCCTTCGAGGCCGCCGACGCCTCCCTGGAACTCCTGCTGCGCCAGGAAGCCGACGTCCCGGTGGAAGCGCCGTTCCAGCTCGAGTCCTACCGCGTGGTGCTCGACCACCGCCCGGACGGCGAGATCATGGCCGAGGCCACGGTCAAGGTGCACGTCGGCGGCGAGCGCGTGATCGCCACCGCCGAGGGCATCGGGCCGGTGCACGCCCTCGACGCCGCCCTCCGGAAGGCGCTGAGCCCGCACCTGTCCTGGTTGGACAGTGTGGAGCTGGCCGACTACAAGGTGCGCATCCTCCAGGGCCACCCCGGCACCGACGCGGTGACGCGCGTGCTGGTCGAGAGCACCGACGGCGAACGCGAGTGGACCACCGTCGGCGTGCACGGCAACATCGTCGAGGCCAGCTGGCTGGCCCTGTGCGACGCGCTGGTGCACAAGAGCACGACCGTGGCCTGAAGCAAGGGAGGGGCGCACGTAGACTGGCTGCGTGCGCCTAGCCCGAATTGCTCATCCCGGTGGTGTCGCGTTCGCCTCGATCGAAGGCGACGGTGACGACGCCCAGGTCCTCGAAATCGCCGAACACCCCTTCGGCCAGCCGAACTTCACCGGCAAGCGGTGGCCGCTGGCCGACGTCCGGCTGCTCGCGCCGATCCTGCCGTCCAAGGTGATCGCCGTCGGCCGCAACTACGCCAAGCACGCCGCCGAGTTCGGCAACGAGGTGCCCAGCGCCCCGATGCTGTTCCTCAAGCCGTCGACGACGGTCATCGGCCCCAACGCGGCCATCCGCCGCCCGGACGTCGGCCGCGTCGACTTCGAGGGCGAGCTGGCCATCGTCATCGGGCAGCCGGTGAAGAACGTGCCCGCCGCCCGCGCCGCGAGCGTCATCCTCGGCTACACGGTCGCCAACGACGTCAGCGCCCGCGACCTGCAGAAGTCCGACGGCCAGTGGGGCCGCGCCAAGGGCTTCGACACCTTCTGCCCGATCGGGCCGTGGATCGAGACCTCGATCGACGCCTCCGACCTCTCCCTGAGGGCCGAGGTCGACGGCGAGCTCAAGCAGGACGGCCGCACGTCCGACCTCGTCCACAAGATCCCCGAGCTGGTCGAGTTCGTCTCCGGCGTCATGACGCTCCTGCCCGGCGACATCATCCTCACCGGCACCCCCGAGGGCGTCGGCCCGATCGAGGGCGGCCAGAGCGTCTCGATCACCATCGAAGGCATCGGCACCCTGACCAACCCGGTCGAGAACGTCTAACCCCGGGCCACCGGCTCCATCGGCCGCCGGGCGAACGCCGGAGCGTGCTCCGGCCGCAGCCCGAGGCCGAGGAGCCGGGCCGGGAAGTACGACAGCCGCGGGAACCGCGCGAAGGCCTTGATCATCGGCAGCGGCGGGCCGTTGCGCTTGCCGCTCATCACCCCGCGCACCACGGTCCGGTGCATCAGGCGCTGCAGCCCCTGCACCATCAGCGTCGGCGCGAGCCGGCGCGAGCGCACCTTCGCCAGCTCGGCCTCCGTCGGACGGCCCCGGCGCAGCGGCTCGGCCAGCAGCGTCGCCGCCGCGACCGCGTCCTGCACCGCCAGGTTGATGCCCACACCGCCGATCGGCGACATCGCGTGCGCCGCGTCGCCGATGCACAGCAGCCCGTCGACGTGCCACTTGCGCAGCAGGTTCAGCCGCACGTCGAGGAACTTGACGTCGTCCATCGTCTCCAGCTCGTGCACGCGGTCGTGGAACTCGGGGCAGATCTGCGTCACGTTCTCGCGGAACGCTTCGATGCCCTGGGCGCGGAGGTCTTCGCCCTTCGGCGCCAGGTAGGCGACCTGGTAGAAGTCCGGGCGGGGGAGCGGCACCGCGAACCGGCGGTCGCGCATCTTCGGCAGCAGCATGCCGCCTTCCTCGTCGTCGCCGCGCGAGAGCCGGAACCACCAGACGTCGAACGGGCAGTCGTACTCGCGGGGCACCAGGCCGGCTTCGCGGCGCGCCAGCGACCAGCGGCCGTCGGCCGCGATCACCAGGTCGGCCCGGATTTCGCCGGTCTCACCGGCCGTCGTGCGGTAGGTGATGCCGGCGACGCGGCCGTGTTCGCGGACCAGGCCGGTGCACTCGGTCTCCATGCGCTGGACGAACGTCGGCTCCTTGCGGGCGCTTTCGGCCAGCAGGTCGAGGAAGTCCCACTGCGGCACCATCGCGATGTAGGGGTGCGCGACCTTGAGCCGGGTGAAGTCGGCCAGCTTCATCAGCGTGCCGTCCTCCTCCGGGAAGCCCGCCGCGGTCAACTCGCTGTGCGGCAGCGCGTGGAACTTCTCGCCCAGGCCCAGCTCGTCGAGCAGCGTCAGCGTCGACGGGTGGACCGTGTCCCCGCGGAAATCGCGCAGGAAATCGGCGTGCTTCTCCAGCACCGTCACCTCGACACCCGCCCGGGCCAGCAGCAGCCCCGTGACCATCCCGGCCGGCCCGCCACCGATGACGACGCAGGTCGTGCGCTCGGTCATCTCGACCATCTCCCTTATTCATCGCGTGTTGAATAAGTCGAGGATGCACCCGTCCGGCACCGGCGTCAAGGGGTGTGACCGGAGATACGCTGATCGGGCGACGGCGGCGCGTCCGCCGCCCGGTTGCCCGAAACCGTCCACACGCGACAGTTGGTCGACCGTGCACCGGACGGGTGCGGGAGCGGCGGCGGAATGCGGACCTGCCCTTGTGGACGGAGCGGATTCCCAAGCGGGACAAGGGGTTTCACCGGGGAATCGATTGCCGCACGGTCACCCCGGGCGAGGTCGGCGCGTGCGGCCGGATAACCGAACGGGGACGGCGCACCGACTGGGAGTAGAGCCGGTGCGCCGGAACAGGGGAGCGGCAATCACCTCTTTGGCAGCGTCGCGAACGCTGCGGTTGCCCTAGCCTCACTGGGTGGATTTCGCCCTGGCACCCCGGACCCCGTCGCGAACCGCCCCGCCCGCCGCGGCGGCGTCCGAGCCCTGGGCGCCGCCCGAGCTCCGGCTGGTGTGCCTGGACATCGACGACACGCTCATCGACTGCACCGCCGCGATCCGCCGCAGCCTCCACATCCTCACCGGCCGGGGCGACCTGTGGCCGCTGTGGGACCTCATCACCGAAGAGCACGTGGCGCTCGTCGTCGCGGGCGAACTCGACTACGCGACGATGCACCAGCGGCGCACCGACTGCTTCCTCGCCGAGATCGGCATCTGCGCCGACGCCGAGCAGGTGAGTTCGTTCGAGCGCCGCCGAAGAGAACTGCTCGACCACTCCTGGCAGCTGTTCGACGACGTCCTCGACTGCCTGGAATGGCTGCGCGCGGCCGGCCTGATGCTGGCCGCGGTGACCAACGCCTCCGGCGGGCACCAGCGGAAGAAGATCGCCGATCTGGGGCTCGCGCCCTTCTTCGACCACGTCGCCATCGCCGGCGAGCTCGGGGTGGCCAAGCCCGACCCGGTGATGTTCCACACGGTGTGCCTCGGCCTGGGCTGCGCGCCCGCCCAGGCGGTCCACGTCGGCGACAAACTGGACACCGACGCGATCGGCGCCCGCGACGCGGGTCTGGGAGCGGTCTGGCTCGACCGCGACCGCATCGGCGAGCGCGCCCCGGAGGGCGTCCACACGGTGGCCGGCCTCGCGGAGCTGCCTGAGCTGCTGGTTTCGGAGTACGCGACGATCGGCGTCCCGGCCCAGCGCGGCGGCGGCGCCCCCACGGGCACCCCCGCGTTCACCGTCCGGAACGGCGTGCTCTAGTATTTCTCCTCGTGCGGTGCTGAACCGGCCAGCCGGAGCAGTACCTCACTGGGGTATGGTGTAATTGGCAGCACGACTGGTTCTGGTCCAGTTAGTCTAGGTTCGAGTCCTGGTACCCCAGCTGCGGAGAGTGACCCCCCTGCGAAGCGGGAAATCGCTTCTGGTAGGTTCTCTTCAGCAAGAAAAACCGAAAAGCCCCTGGGAAACCAGGGAAGATCCTAAGCCCCCGTCGTCTAGCGGCCTAGGACGCCGGCCTCTCACGCCGGTAGCGTGGGTTCGAATCCCATCGGGGGTACCAGCAGTAACGGAACCCGTCTGACCCAGGTCAGGCGGGTTTTTTGGTGCGCCGATCGCGTTGACCGTCGTGGCGAGCGGACCGGCGACCAGCGTGCCGATCAGGACGCCGTAGCCGGCCGGCGGCATCCGTTCTCCTCCGGTCAGCGGAACAGCAGCCGTTGGCGGTAGCCGGGGGTCCTGCGGTCGTAGTAGCGGGCCGCCCAGCTGTCGTCGGGGGCGAGGTGGGCGACGTCGCGGGAGTCGTCGCGGAGTTTCTGCCGGAGGTACCGGAAGTAGAAGTGGGTGAACAGGCGCATGAACTCGCCGAGGTAGATGTCGGCGACGCGGGTGTCGCCGCGGATGACGAGCATGTTCTCGTCGTTCTCGTGGACCGAGGCGTCGCTGAAGTTGCCCGAGCCGGTGATCACCAGGGGGTCGTCGCCCAGCGGGTCGGCGAGCATGAACTTCGTGTGGGTGTAGCGGACGTGGAAGTTCAGGCCGGTCAGCTGTTCCTTGGTCCAGCGGTCGAGGATGTCGGTGCTCAGCAGCGACCCGACGGCGACCTTGACGTCGTTGTCCCGGGTGAATTCGACGTCCCCGCTGTCGGGCGGTTCTTCGAGCACGAGGTAGCGCAGCACGTCGGACTCCGCGGCGATGGCCTCGGCGATCTTGTCGTGCACGCCGAACGCCGCGGTCATGAAGAACGACTTCTTCGCGCGCCCCGCAACGCCCGCGTACCAGTCGATCAGGTCGAGGGTGGTTCTCGGGCTGAGGACGGGGGAGATCCCGGTGGGCGGCGGCGTGGCCGGCGTGGGGGTGGCGCTCGTGTTGGCGGGCCGGATCTCGTCGTAGCCGGGGTCCGCGGACAGGCGGGTCCAGTAGGCCAGGTACTCGGCGGCGACCGCGGGGTCGCGGACGAGGTGCCCGACGTTGGACTGCCCGAACAGGCCACCCCACGTGATGTTGGTCGAGCCCGTCCAGACAGCTTGCGGAGTGCCGTCGCGCAGCAGGATCAGGAACTTGTTGTGGGAGATGGCGCTGTTGGTCTTCCGGGGGATCACGCACGCGTCCAGGCCGGCCGCGGCGATGGCCGGTTCCGACTGCTGCCAGACCTTGGCGCGTTTCGGATCCGTGCTCGCCCGGCCGCGCCGGTCGTAGACCAGCTTGACGTCGGCGCCGCGGTCCACGGCGGCCTTCAGGGCGTCGAGGACGCGCGGGTAGGAGAACTCGTAGACCGAGCCACGCAGCGCGTACCCGGGCCCGGCGGCCGAGCCGATGAACTCCAGCAGGGCTTCCTCGAGGCCCCGGGAGAGCCAGTCGTAGGCGGGATCGCCGCGGTCGCCGTCGCGCGGCGGGCGGCCGAATTCCTGCGCGTAGGCCTGGCTGGCGGCGACCCCGCGGTTGAAGTGGACGGCGTGGGTGCCGGTGTCGACGGGTTCGGTGTGGACGGACACCGTGACCTCGCGGCGCACCACCAGGTTCTTCGGCGTGCCGTACAGGGCGACGACGCGGTACTCGTAGTCGTGGTCGGGCTCGGCGGTGTAGTCGCCCCACTGGAAGGACTGCAGCGGGTGGTCGCGCAGGCTGACCGAGGTGCCGGGCGGGATCCCGCGGGAGGTTTCCTCGAACACCTTCAGGCCGCGCAGCCAGTAGCGCTCCTTCTTGGCGCGGTCGGTGCGCTCGATGGCGAAACCGAGGAGGTTCTTGGTGAATCGCTTCGGCAGGTCGATCCCGAACAGCACGACGTAGGATCCGGCCACGGCATGGACTTGCAACGAATCGGCGGTGTTGCGGCTCCGCATGGTCGTGCCTCCACCCCCGCCGACCCCCGGGGGCCGGCGAATATCTCCCGGCACTCAAGGGGTCGCGTGGGGCACCGAGGTCGTTACGCCCGTGCCGCGATTCGGTTGCGGCGGAGGGTTTTCCGATGGCTCGACGTCGATCAATTGTTCGATTTCGCGGTCGTCCCGCCGGAATGCTCGTGGTGTCGGGCACAGGCCCCGACTTGTCCTATGAGGACTTCCCTGGCGCCGGGCCGGTGTTCCGCGAAGGAAAGCCGCAGGTCACGGCTTCGGGGTCGGACGCGGGTCCGCCGGTGCCGGTCCGTCCGGGCCGGAATCCCGCGCGACACAACAGAGTTAAGGTGCTTGCGCTGTTTGGATTTGTGCGGCTTTGGTAATACCCTGTGCGCTGTCGGCCGTGATGGGCCTGACTGGTAGTTCCACTACGGAGGACTGGAATGACGAACAAGGCCCAGCTGATCGAGGCGCTGTCGGAGCGTCTGGGCGACGACAAGAAGGTGGCTGCGCAGGCCGTGGACGGTCTGGTGGACATCATCATCCGGACGGTCAACAAGGGCGAGAAGGTCAACATCACCGGCTTCGGGGTGTTCGAGAAGCGCGCTCGCGCGGCTCGCACGGCGCGGAACCCGCGTACCGGTGAGGCCGTGAAGGTGAAGAAGACCAACGTGCCCGCGTTCCGCGCCGGCACCACCTTCAAGGATGTCATCTCCGGCACCAAGAAGCTCCCGAAGGCGACCCCGGTGAAGCGCGCCGCCGCCGGCACGCGGGCGACGGCCACCAAGACCGCCGCGGCGGCCGCGCCGGCCAAGGCGACCACGACTCGCACCACCCGCGCCGCGGCGGCCAAGCCGGCCGCGACGACCACGCGGACCCGCGCCACCGCGGCGAAGCCGGCCGCCAAGGCCACCGCGACCAAGGCGGCCCCGAAGACCACCGCGGCGAAGACCACGGCGGCCAAGGCCACCACGGCGAAGGCGACCCCGGCCAAGGCGACGACGACGCGCACCCGGACCGCCGCCGCCAAGCCGGCCGCGGCCAAGACGACCGCGGCGAAGACCGCGGCCGCCAAGGCCCCGGCCAAGCGCACCTCCGCGGCCAAGAAGAAGTAGTAACCGGGCTTTCCCCGAAGGGCCTCGCACCGAGCCGGTGCGGGGCCCTTCGGCATTTCCGGTGCCGCTCGCTCGTGCGACCACAGAGGACTCCTCCGGGAGCCGGGTGAGCCCGTGAGACGGCCTCCGCCCGGCGTGCACGGTTGTGCGGGGTGCCCCGACCGGCATTCCCCCGGCTGAAGCGAGCAGGGCCGACGGGGCGCCGGGTAAGCCGGAAATCTGCCTGCCGTGTCCACTGTGGACCTACCGGGGGCTTGACACCCATGGGTGGTCATTCATACATTCGGTGTCTCTTTGTATGAATGACGGGAGTTGATCCGCATGCGGCTCGGCAAGACCGCCGTCGTCCTCGGGGGCAGTGCCGCCGGCCTGTGCACGGCCGGAGCGCTCGCCCCGCACTTCGACCGCGTGCTGGTGCTGGAACGCGACGAACTGCCCGACGGCGCCGAACACCGCCGCGGCGTCCCGCAGAGCAAGCACCCGCACTTCCTGCTCAACTCCGGGCGGCGCGCGATCGGCGCGCTGTTCCCCGGGTTCGAGGACGACCTCATCGCGGCCGGCGGGCTGCTGCTGATGCCGTCCATGGACGCCGCCTACCTCGACGGGCCGGGCTGGTCGGCCCGCAAGCGCAGCGCCATGACGATGGTCTACGGCTCGCGGATCCTCATCGAACGCGTGCTGCGGGACAAGGTGCGCGAGCTGGCGAACGTCGTCGTCCGCGAAGGGGTCTCGGTGCGTGGCCTGACCACCTCGGATGGGGAGGTCACCGGAGTCGAACTCGACGAGGAGCACGTCGACGCCGACTTCGTCGTGGACGCCATGGGCCGCGGTTCCCCGGTTTCCGGCTGGCTCGCGGCGGCCGGCTGGCCCGAACCCGAGGTGCAGACCCTCGACGCCAAAGTCACCTACACCTCGCGCTGGTACGACCTGCCCGCCGAACGCCCCGCCTCCTGGTGGTGGCGGCACCTGGTGATCATGCCGACGCCCGACAAGGGCGACCACCCCGCCGAGCACGAGTTCCTGGTCAACTTCTTCCCGATCGAAGGCAACCGCGTCATCGCCTGCATGGGCTCGTGGGGACTGGAGATGCCCAGCACCACGGCCGCCTTCGCGGAGACGGCGCGCCGGGTGCGGACGCCGTTGTTCGCCGACGCCATGGACCGCTGCGTGCCCGCCTCGCCGGTCCACCTCACGCGGTCGACCGGCAACAAGTGGCGCCGCTACGACCGCCTGCGCACGCGGGCGCGGCGGCTGGTCTTCGTCGGTGACTCGATCTGCGCGTTCAACCCCTTCTACGCCCAGGGCATCAGCTCCGCCTCGGGATCGGCGCTGCTGCTGCGCGAGCACCTGTCCCGCGCCGAGCGGCTCGACGCGAAGTTCTCCGCGCGCTTCTTCGCCGCGCAACGCCGATCGCTGCGGGTGCCGTGGAGCCTGGCGATGGCCCGCGACCAGGGCTACGCGTGCGCGGTGGGCACCGAGCGGCTACCGGAGTGGCGGCGGCGCATCGTCGCGGCGATGTCGGCACCGGCGTTCAGCCTCGTCGTCGGCGCGGCCCGCGAGGACGACGTGGTCGACGAGCACTTCGCGAAGGTGTTCAACCTGGACGAATCGCTGGCGCAGATGCTGCGCAACCCGCGCGTCCTCGCGGGCCTGGTGCGCTACCGCGTCCGCGCGGCATTGGGCCGCCACCGCGTGCCGTTCGGGTTCGACCCCCAGGCGGAACCGCCGGCCACGGACTACTCGGCGGCGACGGCGACCGCGCGATGAGCACGGCGTGCGGGCCGGACGCCGAAGCCGTCACCCGCGGGCTGGGGTTCGACTGCCACGACGTGTCGCCGGTGGTGTCGGTCCGGCCGCCGTGGGCGCTCGCCCACTGGACGATGCCGCTGCTGGAAGTGCTGATCGTCGGCGGCGCGGTGTTCGCTCTGGTGCACGCGCTGCGGCGGCGTCGTGCCGGCGATCCGGCGAACCTGGCGCTGTGGTGGGCTTCGCTGGTCTACCTGTTCGTCACCGAACCGCCGCTGTACTTCCCGGAGTGGTTCGGGCTCGACCGGCTGTACGGCTTCATCTTCGCCCACAACCTGTTCACCGCGCAGTTCATGGGGGACCGGCTGCCGCTCTACATCGTGGCGTTCTACCCGGTGATCAGCCAGCTCGCCTACGAAGTCGTCCGCTCGCTCGGGCTCTTCCGGCGCGGGGCGCTGCGGGGTTCGGTGGCGGTGGCCTTCGCCTGCCAGGTGTTCTACGAAGTCTTCGACCACCTCGGCCCGCAGCTGAAGTGGTGGGCGTGGAACCCGGCCAATACGATCGTCAACCACCCGGCCCTGGCGTCGGTGCCGCTGAACAGCATGCTGCTGTTCGCTTCCGTTTCGATGGCCGCCATGACCTGGCTGGTCGTCCGCCTGACGGGTGGCCCGCCCCGGCGCCGGCTGCCGTTGCGCATCCTGCTGGCGGGCGTCCTCACCCCGCCGGCCATGGCGATCGCCGGGATCCCGTCGGGCTTCGCCGGCGACAACGTCACCGCCCGGGCCTGGATCCTCGGCATCGAGCTGGGGCTCCTGTGGGTGGCCGGCGCCTGGATCGTCGTGGCGCACCTGCGTTCCGGAGAACCGGGCGAGCCCCTGCCGGCCTTCACGCGGTTCTACCCCGCCGTCTATCTGGGTGCGATGGCGGTGTTCTGGCTCGGGGCGCTGCCGTCCTACTTCACCGCGGAGGACGGCGTCACCGCGGACGGCACCCCGATCGGCAGCGGTTTGTACGCGCTCGCCTGCTTCGCCGGGGCCGGCCTGCTGCTGGTGGCGCTGTACCGGCGCGTCCGCGCCCCTGTCCCGGGCTGAGCGCTCCGCTCGGGGAAGATGGCGGCATGGGGCACCACGGATGGCAGGGCAACCCGCCCGGCACCGAAGACGAGGCACGCCGGCGGATCGTCGAAGCGGCGACGGCGTGCCTCGACCGGGCCGGCCTGGGCAAGACGAGCCTGTCCGACGTCGCCGCCGAAGCGGGCGTCACCCGGCAGACCGTCTACCGCTACTTCCCGGGGCTGAAGGACATCCTGCGGGCCGTCGCGCTGGACGGCGTCGAAGAGTTCGCCGGGCGGATGGAGCGGCACCTGGCCGCGTTCGGCACGGCCGCCGAAGCCGCGGTGGAGTCCGTCGTGTTCGCCGTCCGGACGCTGCCCGGGGAGCCGCACATGGGCCTGCTGCTGCAGGCGGGCGAAGCGGACTTCTTCACCGACGGCGTCATTTCGCCGCTGGCGTTTTCGTACGGGGCGCGGATCCTCCGGAACCTGACGGTGGACTGGGCGGGCGCCGGGATCGCGTCCGACGAGGAGCTCCAGGGCCTCGCCGAGGTCCTGATGCGGCTGTTCCTGTCGTTCCTGCAGTACCCCTCGACACCGCCGCTCAGCGACGACGAGCTGCGTGCCCTGGTCCGCCGCTGGATCGGGCCGGCGCTGCGCGGCTGACGTTTCCGGAAACGCCGCCGGGGAATGCGATGACAATTCTTGACAACGCGGGGAAGTGTGACGTCTCCCACGCGGAGTCGGTGGCGAGGGGTTTCCGCCCTCGCCACCGACGGTTGCGGTGATCTCTCCCCAGTGATCCGCCGCCCACCGCGTTACTTCTTGGCGGCGGCGACCTTCTTGCGCGGGGCGCGCTTGCGCGGCGGGGCGGCGGGCGCCTCGGCCTCTTCGACCTGGGCCTGCTCGTAGGCGGCGATCACCTCGGAGGAGAGGCGGCCGCGCTCGGAGACCTCGTAGCCGTTCGCGTTGGCCCAGGCGCGGATCTGCTGGTTGCGCTCGCGGTCGGTGGTGCTGGTGGTGGTCGACTGCCCGGTGGCGACGCGGACCTTGCGGCCGCCGATGCGCCGTCCGGCGGCGATGTAGCGGGCCAGTTCGTCGCGCAGGGCGGAGGCGTTCTCGTCCGAAAGGTCGATTTCGTAGGTGACGCCGTCGAGGCCGAACTGAACGGTCTGGGCGGCGGTGCTGCCGTCGATGTCGTCCAGGATCTCGACGAGAACTTTCTGGGCCACGGGAATGCTCCTCAGCTGGATGTGCGTCCGGGGGAACGCGACGTGTGACAAGTTGCACAATGGTCGGCGTTCTTCGGTGGAGTGTATCCACCCGAGGAGACGTACGGCAATTTCCTCCGGGATTCCGCGGAACGGCGGCGGCCCGGGGTGGTCCTGAAAGGACTGGGCCGCCGCCGTCCCGGCGGTTCGCCGGGCTGTGAATTCAGGTTCCGGAGGGTGTGGAGCCCTGCTCGCCGTGGTGGTAGGGCGGATCCGTGGCGAGCGCCTCGTCGGCGGCGCCTTCGGCGGGATCGGCCAGCTGGGCGTCCCGGGCGGCTTCTTTCGCCTCTTTGATGAGCTGCCGGCTGTGGTCGAGGTCCGCTTCGGGCCGGTTTTCGTTCTCCGTCATCGCGACTCCCTGAGGTCGGATTGCGTTCCCTGCCGGACGGCTACCCGCGAAGCCCGGGACGCAACCGTCGCCGCGGCGGGGGCGTTCACCCCAACGAGTGGGCGAGGTGAATTGTTCGGCGGCCGGCGGGGGATCGGGTGAGGGGTGACCGGGACCGGTTCCGCGGGAGGGAAAAGCACGGCCGGGAAACGGCGTGGGTGCTCACCGGGCGACATTCGTGGCGGCGTCCGAGCGGCCTTGCGATGCGGGCTTCGGGAGCGGCGATCTCAAGCCGGTTGCGTGATCGGCCTGGCGGCTTGGGCGCCTTTACCGGCCGCTGAGGAACGCCGGAGGCTCGTTGTGGCCGGCTTGGAAGCGCTGGCGGCTTGGAGGGCTGCTCGGAGCGCTGGAGGCATGTGAGGGCTGGCTTGGCAGGGCTGGAGGCATGTGAGGGCTGGCTTGGCAGGGCTGGAGGCATGTGAGGGCTGGCTTGGCAGGGCTGGCGGCTTCTGAGGGCCGAAGGCGGCCGCATTCACCGGCCCGCCCGGGTTCGCCGGAAGCTCCGCGGCGACCGGCCCCTCGAAAGGCGAGAAGGGCTCGCCCGGCAGCGCTGAAGGCCTGCGGCGGCCCACCCCGAAATGCCGGAAGGATCCGCCCGGGAGCGCCGAAGGCCTGCGGCGGCCCACCCCGAACCCGGAAGGACCTGCCCGGGCTCGCCGGAGCCTCACCCCCGAAATGCCGGAAGGATCCGCCCGGCAGCGCCGAAGGCTTGCAGTGGCCCACCCCGAACCCGGAAGGACCCGCCCGGCTCGCCGGAGCCTCACCCCCGAAATGCCGGAAGGATCCGCCCGGCAGCGCCGAAGGCCTGCGGCGGCCCACCCCGAAAAGTCGGAAGGATCCGCCCGCGATCGCCGGAAGCTCCGCGGCGACCCACCCCCGAAATGCCGGAAGGGCCCCGCACCAGCCTGGTGCGGGGCCCCTCCGATCGTCGCGAGGGTGTTACTTCTTCTTCGCGGCGGAGGTGCGCTTGGCCGGGGCCTTGGCCGCCGTGGTCTTCTTCGCCGCGGCGGTCTTGGTCGCGGCCGGCTTGGCGGCGGCGGTCTTCGCCCGCGTGGTGGTCGCCTTCGCCGTGGTGGCCTTGGCCGCCGTGGTCTTGGCCGCGGTCTTCGGGGCCGCCTTGGTCGCGGTGGCCTTGGCCGCCGGCTTCGCGGCCGCCGTGCGGGTGCGGGTCGTCGTCGAACGCGTGGTGGCCGGCTTGGCCGCCGCCGCCCGCGTGGTGCGGGTCGTGGTGGCCTTGGCCGGGGCCGCCGCCGCGGTCTTGGTGGCGGTCGCGCGGGTCGACGTCGCCGCGGTGGCGCGCTTGACCGGGGTCGCCTTCGGGAGCTTCTTGGTGCCGGAGATGACGTCCTTGAAGGTGGTGCCGGCGCGGAAGGCGGGCACGTTGGTCTTCTTGACGCGGACGGCCTCACCGGTGCGCGGGTTGCGGGCGGTGCGAGCGGCGCGGGCGCGCTTCTCGAACACCCCGAAGCCGGTGATGTTGACCTTTTCGCCCTTGTTGACCGTCCGGATGATGATGTCGACGAGACCGTCAACGGCCTGCGAAGCCACCTTCTTGTCGCCCAGACGCTCCGACAGCGCCTCGATCAGCTGGGCCTTGTTCGTCATTCCAGTCCTCCATAGTGGAACTACTAGTCACGGCCCATCTCGGCCGACACTGCACACGGTATTACCAATACCGCACAAAATCCAACCGGGGGTCGAAATATTTCCTTGTACGGGGGCGGGTTCCGCCTCCTCGAGACCCCCGGCCGGACGCGGCCCGTATCGCAGAGCGAACCGCCGCCATGCCTCTGAGCAGGTAAAACACGGTACCGGCGCCGTCCACTGTGGTCGTCCATATAGGACCCGAGGCCCTTCCGGAGAACTTTTCCCGCGACACGCCGAAGCAGCCCCCTCGGCGGGTGACCGACCCCACCCGCCCCCGATCCCGTGCGGCGGCCGGGGATCGCGGCCCGCCCGCGAGGGCCGGAGTCAGGGGGCTCGGGGAGCCTCAGCGGCTCCCGGGAGAGCCAGCCAGCCGACCGCATAGGTCTCCTTCACCGCGACTTCGACCGGGCGGAAAGCACTGGAGTCGATCGTGGGGCACTGCCGGACGACTTCGTCGTAGAACCAGGCGGAAGTGACCATGACCAGCGGTCCCTCGGCGGCCGATGCGGCCTTGACCGGCGGCGCGGCGAGGAGCCGGAACGCGTGGTTGATCGATGGCGCAGTGACTCCGTACTCGTCGCGGACGATCTCTCCGGCGTGCAGCGCCATCCTCAAACCGAGTCGCTCCTCCGGCGGGTGCAGGCCGTTGTGCCGCAGCAGACGGCCGGCCAGCGCACGGGGGAGCGAGTCCGCGAGGACGCTTTTGGGGATCTCCGGCGGGACGAGTACCAGCACGCCGTCGCCGCAGTCGATGCGCTGACAGGCCTGCCACGGCACTCCGGCCACGTCGAAGGCCTGCTTCAGGGCCTGGTAGAGCGCCTGTCGCAGGACCAGCCGGTGCGGGCTGGTCCTGCGGTTGTCCCCGTATCCCGTGACGTCCACGGCCACGATCGCCCGGTGCACGGCCTGATGGGCCCAGGGGTCCCCATGCCTCGTCACTGTTCTGGTCACTCAGATCGCCTCCATCGCGGCCAAGGCCTTTCTCAGCCGCGCGAGGGCGCGGTGCTGGGCGACGCGGACGGCGCCGGGCGTGGAGCCGACCGCGTCCGCGGTCTCCTCCGCCGACAGGCCGACGACCACGCGCAACACCACGATCTCCCGCTGCTTGTCCGGCAGCACCTGCAACAACTGGGACATCCGCTCGTTCAGCTCACCTTGCAGCGCCCGCTGCTCGGGGCCGACCCCGCCCTCGACCTCGTCGGGGATCTCGGCCACCGGCTCGGCCCGGTTCCGCGCCGCCGCGCGGTGCGCGTCGGCCACCTTGTGCTGGGCGATCCCGTAGACGAAGGCCAGAAAAGGGCGGCCTTGATCGCGGTACGAGGGCAATGCCGTCAGCACCGCGAGACACACCTCCTGCGCAACGTCGTCCGCCGAAGCGAACGATCGCTCCTGCCTGCCAACCCGGGCGCGGCAATACCGCACTACCAGTGGACGGATAGCAGCCAGCAGCCGCTCCACTGCCTGGGGATCTCCCTCGACAGCAGCGGCGACCGGCTCATCCAGTCCATCCCCCACATTGGCCATCGCAGACAACAGTCCCAGTGTTACGTGTAGGTGGGCAAAGAACCCGGCCCGTGGTCGCCTCCACCGCGCACCGGTGACCGCTACCGTACCGTCGGCTCGCTCCGGACCGGCGCGCGCGGTGTGCCCGGGCGCGCCGCGGCTGCCGGAGCAGCGAAAGTACGGGTCGTCCTGCGAACCCGCGGTCGAGGTCGCCGATTCAACGAGCGAACGGGCCTGCGGGTACGAGATCCGCCGGAGGGGCGGAGCGGCGGGGCGGGAATCCGCCGGATCGAGCGCCGGAGCGTGATGGGGACCACATAGGTGCGGGCCAGGGCGGTGCGCCCTGGCCCGTCGTCACCTGTGAACCGGCCGTGTCAGGAACGGGGAGAGCGGCAGGTCAGCTGACCAGGCCGCGGCGGAAGCCGTGGGCGACGGCCTGCGCGCGGTCGCGCACGCCGAGCTTGCGGAACAGCCGCCGGGCGTGCGTTTTGACCGTGTCCTCGGACAGGTAGAGCTCGCGGCCGATCTGGCCGTTGCTCTTGCCCTGGCTCATCCCGCGGAGCACCTGAAGCTCGCGCTCGGTCAGCTGGACGCCCGGGTCGGACGGCTGACGGGGCGCGGGCACCGAGGTGCTCGCCAGGGTGTGGGCCAGCGCGGCGACCAGCTCCGGCCGGGACGCGTCCCAGCGGAGGTAGCCGCGGGCACCGCCGGCGATCGCGGCGGCGATGCTGCCCGCGTCGTCGGGGGCGCCGAAGACGATGACGTTCGCCTGGGGGTTGGCCGAGACGAGCCGCCGGGTGGCTTCGACACCCGTCGGGACCGCGCGTTGCGTCCCGACCAGCACGACGTCGACGGGCTGACGGGAGTACCGGGCCAGCAGCTCGTCACCGTGCGCTACGCAGTCGATGCGACTGACCCCAGGGACCGCGGACATCACTCGGGTGAGCCCTTCACGGACACTGCGTCGGTCGTCGCAGATCAAGACCGTCGTCACGGGGTTTCCTTCCTGCAGCCGGGTGACATTCCTCTTCCCCTATCGGACGCTTTAGCCCGAACCTTGACACGATCCGGTGGCTTTTTTTGAAGTTTCTTAGCCCGGATGCCGGAACACCCCATTCCGACGGCTCAACCACCCGGGACGGGGACCCATGGTGATTCCCCCGCAACCCTCCTCCCGCAAGGATCTGCGCTTCGTAACACTGCGTGCAACACCTGCGCCACTCTGAATCGATACTCCTCGGCGTGTCCTGGGCGCAGGTCGGCCGCGACGAGCGCCGCCGGCCACGAAAGTGAAAGGAGTTCGCATTCCTCCGCCGTCGCCATTGCATTTCCGACAAGGTCGTCCGAAATCTTCCGGTGATCGGGAGCGCCGGCCGCGCTCAGGGCGACGGCCAGCACAATCCCGGATTTCACGACGTGCCGCCGCGCGCCGCGGGCTTGCGCGGTTTCGAAAGCGCGCCGGGCGTGCGGGACGGCATCGGCGCCCTGACCTGCGGCGAGTGCGATTTCGGCGTCCACCCAGCCGCCGCGGACGGTGGCTCGCCACCTGCTGTCCGCGGCGGCGGCGAGCTCGGCGAGCCGGCGGGCGGCGGCGAGGCGGCCGAGGGCGAGGTTGTCGGCGGCCAGGCCGAGGAGGGCATCGGCTTTGGCGCCGGCGGCGTCGAGGCCGTCGGGGTCGGGGCTTGTCGCGGCTTCGGGACGGCGGGGGGTGGGTTTTGCGCCGGGTGCGGTCCGGCCTTCGCGGCCGGTGGCGGCTTCGGGGCGGCGGGCGGCGGCCTCCGCGTTCGAGCCGTCGGGGTCGCGGCTGATGGCGGCTTCCGAACGGCGGGCTACCGCCTTTGCACCCGAGGCGGCCGAGCCGTCGGGGTCGCGGCCGGTGGCGGCTTCGGGGCGGTGGGGAGTGGGTTCCGCGCCGGGGGCGGTGTCGCCTTCGCGGCTGGTGGCGGCTTCGGGGCGGCGGGCGGCGGCCGTCGCGTCCGAGCCCTTGAGATCGCGGGCGGCGGCCGTCGCGTCCGAGCCCTTGAGATCGCGGCCGGCGGGGTCGGGCTTGGTCTCCAGGTGGGCCACCTTGGCCAAAGCCTCGCCGTCGAGGGCGCGGGCCAGGCGGTGGCCGCCCAGCTGGCGGCGGTGCGATGCGAGGGTGCTGGCGGCGAGCGATGCCAGCACCGGGTCATCCTCTCGCCTCAGCTCGCCGAGGAGCGTCGCCGCCGCCGCGTACCTTCCCTGGGCTCCGAGGATGATGGCCGCCAGCAATTGCTCGCGCGGGCTTGCGGACCCGCGCACGATCGCGGGGTCGGGCAGCGGGTCGCTCCCGAACGCGGCGGCCCTCAGGGCGGGTTCGTGCACCCGTCCTTTCTAGCGGTTCCCACCGACAAAACTCACCGGCGCCCGCCGACCAGCACGTGCTCGATGCGGTCCGCCGCGCCGGGGAGGTCCGTCAGCAGCTCCACCTTGTCCGGCAGGCCCGCCGGGTCCCAGCCCGGGCCGCACGCGAACAACCGGCTCCGCTGACGGCCCCGCGAAACCCGGGCGAACAGGCGCGCGTCCGCCACCCCGCGGCCGTGGGCCCACAGCACCACCGCGGCCGGCGCGCTGCGGCGGACCGCCACCGCCAGCACCTCGGCCGGCAGCGGGACCCCGAACAGCTGCGCGCCGATCCGCCGCCCCGCCAGAGACGCCGCCAGCGCGTACATCGGCATCGAGTCGCGCTCGTCCGGGACGCAGCCGAGGAGGACCGGGCGGGTGTTGCGGGGCTCGTCGAGCACCGGGGTCGCGCGGACCAGGGCCGCGAACACGCACTCCGCGAGCAGGTACTCCACCTCCGCCCCCGCGCTCGCGCCGCGCCAGCGCGCCCCGAGCGCCGACAGCACCGGCTCGATCACGCCGGTCCACGCCGGGAGGACGCCGAGCTCGGCGATGGTGTCCGCGAGCATCCGCTGGACTGCGCCGACGTCCATGGCCAGCGCCGCCGTGCTCAGCCTCCGCGCGAGGCGGGAGCGGACCTCGTGACCGTCGTCCTCGACCGAAGACCCCGGCAGTTCGCCGGGCTCCTCCGGCTGCGGGGGTCCGGAGCGGGGGATCTGCTCGAGGGCGTAGCGCGCCGCCTCGGCCGTGGACGCGCCGCTCAGCAGCGCTCGCTGCATCAGTTCGAGGCGGCCGATGTCGGAGGTGCCGTAGCGGCGGTGGCGGCCGTCGGTGTGCCGGCTGGGCCCCAGCCCGTAGCGGCGGTCCCAGGTTCGGAGGGTGGACGGCGCGACCCCGAGCCGGCGGGCGACCGAGGCCACCGGCAGGGTGGGTTCTTCGGTGCCCGACCCAGCTCCCACGAGCCTCAATATCCAGGCACCCAGCGCGGTCGGCAACCGGAGGCGAAAGCCCTGCTCACACATCCGGGGGATGCCTAACGGCTGAATCGGGCCGGATCGCTTGAACAACTATTGGCGCGCTTCTAACGTTACCGCCGTTGCACCGAATGGAGTATTGGCACCACAGCAGAGCAGCTAGCGGCATCGACCGGATGACGGAGGCGGTCAGGATGGCAGACACGCGCAGGCTCCCAGGACCCAACGCCGACATGTGGGACTGGCAGCTCGAGGGGTCGTGCCGGGGGATGGACAGCGCGTCCTTCTTTCACCCGGACGGCGAGCGCGGCCCGGCGCGGGCACGGCGGGAGGCCAGAGCGAAAGCCGTCTGCCTGAGCTGCCCGGTCTTGGAGATGTGCCGCAGCCACGCGCTGGCGGTGCACGAGCCGTACGGCATCTGGGGCGGGCTCTCGGAGTCCGAACGGGAGCACATCATCAAATCGGACAAACGCGCGCTCAGCATGTCCGGCGGCTGAGCGCGCCACAGACATCGGAGGGCGGCACCGGGTGGGGTGCCGCCCTCCGTGCCCTTCGAAGCACGAAAGCGGGGCGGCACTCCGGAGGGAGTGCCGCCCCGCTTCGCCGGAAAATCAGTGCGAGTGGCCGTGGCCCGCCGCGGCGGGCTCTTCCTCGGCCGGCTTCTCGACGACCGACGACTCCGTCGTCAGCACGAGACGCGCGATCGAGGCGGCGTTCGCCACCGCGGACCGGGTCACCTTGACCGGGTCGACGATGCCGGCGGCCAGCAGGTCGGTGAGCTCGCCGGTGGCGGCGTTGAAGCCCTGGCCCCAGCCCTGCTCCTGCACCTTGTTGACGATGACCGCACCCTCGTGGCCCGCGTTGGTCGCGATCCAGAACAGCGGCGCGACCAGCGCGTCCTTGACGATCCGCACGCCGGTGGCTTCGTCACCGGAGAGGCCCAGGCCGCCCTCGAGCTCCTTGACCGCGTGGACCAGCGCCGAACCGCCGCCGGGCAGGATGCCCTCCTCGACGGCCGCCTTGGTCGAAGCCACGGCGTCCTCGATGCGGTGCTTGCGCTCGTTCAGCTCGGTCTCGGTGGCCGCGCCGACCTTGATGACCGCGACGCCGCCGCCGAGCTTCGCGAGCCGCTCCTGCAGCTTCTCGCGGTCCCAGTCGGAGTCGGTCGTCTCGATCTCCTTGCGGATCTGCGCGACCCGCCCGGCGATGGCGTCCTTGGAGCCGGCGCCGTCGACGATCGTGGTGTCGTCCTTGGTGACGACGATGCGGCGGGCCTTGCCCAGCGCGCCGAGGTCGACGTCGGACAGCTTGCGGCCGATCTCCGCGGAGATCACCTCGCCGCCGGTGACGACCGCGAGGTCGTCCAGGAACGCCTTGCGGCGGTCGCCGAAGAACGGCGCCTTGACCGCGACGGCGGTGATCGTCTTGCGCAGCGAGTTCACCACGAGGGTGGACAGCGCCTCGCCGTCGACATCCTCGGCGATGATCAGCAGCGGCTTCTTGGCCTCGACGACCTTCTCCAGCACCGGCAGCAGGTCGGCCAGCGCCGAGATCTTCTCGCGGTGCAGCAGGACGTAGGCGTCCTCGAGGATCGCCTTCTGCTCCTCCGGGTTGGTCGCGAAGTGCGCCGAGAGGAAGCCCTTGTCGAACTGGACGCCCTCGGTGATCACCAGCTCGGTCGCCAGGGTCGACGACTCCTCGATGGTGATGACGCCGTCCTCGCCGACCTTCTCGACGGCTTCGCCGAGCAGGGCGCCGATGTTGGCGTCGCGGGAGGTCACGGTGCCGACCTGGGCGATGTTCTCGCGGCCCTTGACCGGGGTGGCCTTGGCCTTGAGGACCTCGATGACCTTCTCCGCGGCGGCCTCGATGCCGCGGCCGATCGAGGTCGGGTTGGCACCGGCCGCGACGTTGCGCAGGCCGACCTTCACCAGCGACTGCGCGAGCACGGTCGCGGTGGTGGTGCCGTCGCCGGCGACGTCGTTGGTCTTGGTGGCGACGCTCTTGGCGAGCTGCGCGCCGAGGTTCTCGAACGGGTCGTCGAGCTCGACCTCACGGGCGACGGTCACGCCGTCGAGGGTGATGGTCGGGCCGCCGAACTTCTTGTCGAGCACGACGTGCCGGCCGCGCGGGCCGAGGGTGACCTTGACCGCGTCGGCGAGCTTGTTCACCCCGCGCTCCAGCGCGCGACGAGCGTCCTCGTCGAAGTTGATCTGCTTGGGCATAGCGTGTTCCGCTTACCTTTCTCTGGACGCAAAAACGCCCCGCTCCCCGGTGT
Source organism: Amycolatopsis sp. NPDC003731 (assembly GCF_053586895.1). Classification (NCBI taxonomy): domain Bacteria; kingdom Bacillati; phylum Actinomycetota; class Actinomycetes; order Pseudonocardiales; family Pseudonocardiaceae; genus Amycolatopsis; species Amycolatopsis sp. NPDC003731. Next base: position 121,422 of record NZ_JBSFNC010000006.1, read on the forward strand.
TCTGCGGGGCCCGGGGCGTCATGCGCTGCGAGCGGACGTCAGTTGATGACGGCCAGCACGTCGCGGGCGGACAGGATCAGGTAGTCCTCACCGTTGTACTTGACCTCGGTGCCGCCGTACTTGGAGTAGATGACGACGTCGCCGACGTTCACGTCGAGCGGGACGCGGTTGCCCTTGTCGTCGATCCGGCCCGGGCCCACGGCCAGAACCTTGCCCTCCTGGGGCTTCTCCTTGGCGGTGTCGGGGATGACGAGGCCGGAAGCGGTCGTCTCCTCGGCCTCGCTCGTCTGGACGACGATCTTGTCCTCGAGCGGCTTGATGTTCACGCTCACCGGGTTGACCTCCACGGTCGTCGAAAGCGTTGGCAGGATGTGGTTACGGCTCTACCACCCCCGCCGTCGCGGGTGCCGGGGCTGTCGGGCCGTGCATTTAGCACTCTAGCCACGTGAGTGCCAGCTCCGCAAGGAGGGTCCACCCGACGGGCACGATAGCCCCCGCCGACCACCTGACCGGCGGTTATGCGCGGGCCGAACCGACCCGCCCCGCCCCCTCGTGCGGGCGGGTGACCCGGCCCGTCCGCAGGAACCTCCGGATCCCCACCCCCGTTGGGACCGGCATCGGTGACGCGGGACCCGCCGCCCGCCCGGGCACCGACCACGCGGTTGCCGCGGCCCAGCACGTTTCTCCGACGAAAGACCCACCGCGCCACCCACGATCGGCGCGTGACGCACCCGCGGCCTCTTACCTCCCGGGGTGAGTTTCTGGTTAAGTTCTCACCTCTGGCACCTGCACCCTGGGGGTTCATGCCCATGTCCCACCCCGTCCCGAGAACCGCGGCCGTCGCGGCCGCCGTCGCCCTCCTCGCCGGCCTGGCCGCGGCTCCGGCGCACGCCGACCCCGCCGGCCAACGCCAACGCGACTTCGCCGCCGCCGCGAAGGAATTCAACGTCCCGGAGAACGTCCTCCTCGGCGTCTCCTACCTCGAGTCGCGGTGGGACACCAACGCCGGGACGCCCAGCACCTCGGCCGGCTACGGCCCCATGCACCTCACCGACCTCCGCGCGGCCGGCGTCGCCGGCACGCACCACGACGAGGGCACCGAAGACGCCCGAGGCGACGACGCCCGCCCGGCCGTGCGCCCGCAGGCCGGGCCCGCTGCCCCGCCGCCCACGCTGCAGACCGTCGACGAGGCCGCGCGGCTGCTCCGAACCGACGCACAAACGCTGCGCACGAACCCCGCCCAGAACATCCGCGGCGGCGCGGCCCTCCTCGCGAAGTACAACACCGACGGCAACTGGTACACCGCCGTCGCGCGCTACAGCGGCTCCACGGGCCAAGCCGCGGCGCAGACCTTCGCCGACGAGGTCTTCGACACGATCAAGACCGGCACCACCCGGACCACGGACGACGGCCAGCAGGTCACGCTGGCCCCGACGCCCGACGTCGTCGTCCCGCAGCACGCCGACCGGACGCCCGCCGGCGTCGAGTGCCCGCGCCGGGTCACCTGCGAGTCCGTCCCGGCGCCGTACCAGGAGCTGCCGAAGGACGACTACGGCAACCACGACCTCGCGAACCGGCCCGAGAGCCAGAAGATCGACCACATCGTCATCCACGACACCGAGGGCTACTGGGCCAACGTCCTCGACCTCGTCCGGGACCCGACGTACGTCAGCTGGCACTACACCATCCGGTCGGCCGACGGCCTGATCGCCCAGCACGTGCCGACCAAGGACGTCGCCTGGCACGCCGGGAACTGGTACGTCAACGCGAAGTCCATCGGCATCGAGCACGAGGGCTTCGCCGCGAAGGGCACCTGGTACACCGAGGCCATGTACCGCACGAGCGCGAAGCTCGTCGGCTACCTCGCGCGCAAGTACGGCATCCCGCTCGACCGCGCACACATCATCGGGCACGACAACGTGCCGGGCACGGTCCCGTCGACGATCGCGGGCATGCACTGGGACCCGGGCCCCTACTGGGACTGGTCGCACTACTTCGACCTGCTGGGCGCGCCGCTCGGCGGGTTCGGCCTGCCCGGCTCGTCGCTGGTCACCATCGACCCGGACTTCGCGAAGAACCAGCCCGCGTTCACCGGCTGCGACAGCCCCGGGACGCCGTGCACCCCGCGCGGCTCGGAGGCCGTCGTGCTGCACTCGGAGCCGAGTGAGTCCTCGCCGCTGCTGGTCGACGTCGGCCTGCACCCGAAGGGGACGCCGTCGACCATGGACGTCTCCGACGTCGGCAGCCGGGTCGCGACCGGGCAGCGGTACGCCGTCGCCGAGGTCCGCGGTGACTGGACGGCGATCTGGTACCTCGGCCAGAAGGGCTGGTTCCACAACCCGCGCAACGCCCGGGTCGCGAAGCCCGCGATCGGCTGGGTCGTGACGCCGAAGCCCGGCCTCGCGACCGTGCCGGTGTACGGCCGCGCCTACCCCGAGCCGGAGGCGTACCCGGCCGGCGTCACCGTGCAGGCCATCACGCCGCTGCCGTACACGCTTTCCGCGGGCCAGAAGTACTCCTCGGGCGGGACGGTCGGCTCCGAGTACTACTGGGCGACCACCTTCGACCCGGCCGGCCACGTGGTGGTGAAGGGCAAGCTCAAGTACGTCCAGATCCAGTTCGGGCACCGGATCGCCTTCGTCAAGGCCGACGACGTCCGGATCGTCCCGGCGTTCTGACCGCTCCGGTGGAGGTCGCGCTCACGCGTCGAGCGCGACCTTCACCCCGGCCGCCTGCTCGGTGTTGCGGCGCGTCTTCGCCCAGCCGTTGCGCCCGCGGACGAGCCGGAACAATGCGCGCCACGACGTCACGTAGAACGTGTAGATGTACGCGGCGTACGCGAAGCCCATTCCCAGGCCGCGCAGGATGTTCTTGCTGCGCAGGCACTTCAGCTGGTAGATCGGGCCCCAGACGAGGAACGGCAGCAGCCCGAACGAGCCGTAGATGGCGAACAGGATCCAGGCGCTGCCGGTGAACCACGTCCACATCTGCGCCGGGTCGCCCGCGGTGCCCACCACCAGCAGGACGAACGGGATCGGGTACAGCAGCGAGCCGAGCAGCTGCAGCCACGGCTGGGCCAGGTAGTACATCATCTCCGCCGCGCCGAGCGTGCTGACGTGCGGGGAATCCCAGATCCGCCGGAGGTACCGGGCGCACTGCATGGTGCCCTGGCCCCACCGCGTGCGCTGCACGAGGAACCGCCGCAGGCTGTACAGACCTTCCTGCGACACGTGGGAATCCGGGGTGAACCCGGTGCGCCAGCCCGCGGTGAGCAGGTGGACGCCGAGCTCGAAGTCCTCCAGCAGCGAGCCACGCCACGGCTCCCCGGCGTCGCCGGCGATCGAATCCAGCGCGGTGAGGCGGGTGAACTGGCCGTTGCCGCCCATGGAGATCGTGCCGGTGAACCCGCGGGACGTCTGGATCGCCGCGATCGCCGTGCGGAACTCCAGATCCTGCAGCTGCGCGAGTTTCAGGCCGAACCAGCGGCCCACCGGGTTGCGGCCCGGCGGCGGGGTGTCGGTGTTGCCCATCCACACGTCGAGCTGCACCGCGCCGATCCCCGGGTCGCCGAAGAGGTGGTCCGCCGCGCAGACCTCGAGGCAGTTCGGGGCCGGGCGGCCGTCGGCGTCGACGACCACCACGACGACGTCGTCGCGGCTCGCGTCCGGGCCCATCCAGTCGTTGAGGGCGCGGTAGGCCGCGTTGAGCGCGTCGCCTTTGCCGGTCCGGGCTTCGGGGCGCACGCGCGGGACCAGGTGCAGGTACGGGTCGTAGCCGCCGTGGCGCCGCCACAGCATCCGGACCACGCGGGCGGTGCGGTCCTCCGAGTCGTCGTCGACGACCCAGACGTGCGCCCGGCGGAAGTTCGTCCGCAGGTAGCGGACGGTTTCGCGGATGACGGTCTGCTCGTCGCGGCACGGCACGAAGAAGTGCCAGGTGAAGCCGTCCGGGTCGCCGGCCGGGCCGGGCTTGCGGCGCAGGTACGGCACCACGATCACCACGACGTAGACGAGGAACGCCACGCTCATGGTCAGCGCGAACGCCTGCGTGATCGCCAGCAGGACCTTGACGCTCATGCCTTCTTCTTCCGCGTGGCCAGCCAGACGAACAGGACGATCGAAACGGCGCCGCCGAACACGCTGACCATCGAACCGAGCAGCGTGTGGCCCCAGTAGTAGCCCTCGTCGGTGCCGAAGGCGTGCACGAGCCCGACGATCGTCAGAATGCGGAGCTGGTTCACCAGTACGACGACGAGCGCCGAAATGCCGAGCGAAAAGAACAGGCGCCGCGCATTCGACGGCCGGAAGTACAGCATGACCATCGTCACAACGAGCAGCGGGAGCAAAAGGAACGCCGACGAACATTCCGGCGTCATTCTCAACCCGAACGGAGCAGTGCTCGTCAACCCAAAGTAAACAGATTCCCGATCGGGTACCACATAGCCACCCGATGTAGTGAACAGATCGAGGATGGCGCCGGCGAGCCGCACTTCCAGTTCCCGGTAGAACCGCTCGGCCAGCACCACCACGACCCCCGCGGCGGCCAGCGCACCCAGCGCCGCGACCAGCGGAAACCGTGCCATTCCTGAGTTCGGAGCGCTCGCTACCGCCACGACGTTCCTCTCGGTGTCGATTTCCCGATCAAGTTGCGGGCACCGGCGAGCGTAGGACATGTGTGCCGCCCGTTTCCACCCGGAGGGGTGGAAAAGCTGCCCCAATCGGCTGGACCTTCGCCGAACTTGTTCCGCCGATCGAGTGATGCCGAAAACGACCAGCGGAAACGGCGGCAAGCCTTACCCGATCCGGTGATTCGGGAAATTATGTGTGCTATTCGGCGCGGTCTTCGCGATAGTCGATCCGCGTGCCGAGTCGAGGCCAGCGAGTTCGATCCGCGCCGCCGTCACGCACCCCGGATAAATCCAGCGAATTCGGAGGACCACTTGATGAAGAGCTCCCTCGTGCGCCGCGGCGGCCTGCTCGCCGCGGTCGTGGCGAGCGTCGTGCTCGCCGGCGCGGCCCCCGCATCGGCGGCCCCCGGCGACGGGTCCGCGTACGGCGTCAAGGTCGACGTCAAGCTGCTCGGCCAGGAAGCGGTGAAGGCGGGCCCGTTCGCGGCCGCGAGCACCGCGGGGCCGATCAGCAGCAGCCTGGCGAAGGTCGATCTGAAGGGCGTCCTCACCGCCGGCGCGATCAACACCGAGGCCGAGCGCGACGAGAATTCCGGTGCGGTGACGGCGAAAGCGAGCACCGCCGACGTCGGGCTGCCGCTGCTGAAGGCGGCGCTCGGCAACGTCGGCATCAAGCTCGTCGAGGCCGTCTGCACCGCGACGCAGAAGGGTGTCGAAGGCAGCACGAAACTGGTCGGCGCGAACCTCGGCAGCGTCGGCGCGGTCGACGCGGCCCCGGCGGCGAACACGCAGATCAAGGTCGGTCTCGGCGACCTCAACGTCGCGACGATCATCCTCAACGAGCAGGTCAAGAACCCCGACGGCAGCCTCACCGTGAACGCCGTCCACGTGAAGCTGCTCGGCGGCGGGCTCAAGGCGCTCGGCTCGGGTGACGTGGTCGTGTCGTCGGCGACCTGCGGCCCGGCCGCGCCGCCGATGCCGCTGGCGTCCGGCGCCGGGCTCTGGATCGGGCTCGGCCTGCTCGGCGCCGTCGCGGTGCCGGTCGGGACGCGCATCTTCCGCCGTCGTTCCGCGCAGGCCTGAGCGAGGTCCGGATGTACAAGATGCCGGGCGCCGGAGTCGGCGTGGCCGGTGGCGGGGTCGGGACCCTCGCCGCCACCGGTGCCGACATCGGGTGGTGGCTGGCCGTCGGCGTGCTGCTGGTCCTGCTCGGGACCGTCGCGCTGATCGCCGTCCACCGCCGCAACCTCCGTCTCTCCCGGGCGCGGGATTGAGGGAGCGGGCCGCCGGCGTGTGCCCCTCGCACGCCGGCGGCCCGCTTGGCGGGAATTTGCTGGACACTCGAAGATGTGGAGAAGGGGCGACGCGGGGTGGACGTGATGTTGCTGGCCGGGACGCGGCCGGAAGCCGTCAAGCTCGCGCCGCTGGCCCTGGCGCTGGCGGCGCACCCGGTGCTGCGCCCGGTGGTGGTCCACAGCGGCCAGCACCCGGGCATGGTGGAGCAGGCCCTGGAGCCGTTCGGGCTGGCCGTGGACGCGTGGCTCGACGTGCCACCGCGGGTGACGGGCAGCCAGGCCGAGCTGGTGGCGGGCCTGCTGCCGGCGCTCGACGACGCGCTGCGCCGCCACTCGCCGGCGGCGCTGGTCGTCCAGGGCGACACGACGACGACGCTCGCCGGCGCCCTGGCGGCGTTCTGGCTGGGCATCCCGGTGGTCCACTTGGAAGCGGGGCTGCGCACGCACGACCTCGCGGCGCCGTTCCCGGAGGAGGGCGCACGGCAGATGGTGTCCCGCATCGCGGCGTTGCACCTGGCCCCGACCCTCGGCGCGGCGGCGGCGTTGCGCTCGGAAGGCGTTGCGCGGCAGCAGATCGCGGTCACGGGCAACACGGTGGTCGACGCGGTGCTGGAGATCGCGGCCCGCGACCTGCCGGCCCGCGACACCGCCCTGGCGCTGCTGGAGATGGAACTCGCGGAGGCCGGCGAGCGGCTGGTGCTGGTGACGTCCCACCGCCGGGAGTCCTGGGGCGAGCCGTTGGAGCGCACCCTGGCGGCGGTCCAGCTGATCGTGGCCGAGCACCCGGACGTCCAGGTGCTGTTCCCGGCGCACCCGAACCCCCAGGTCCGCGCCCAGGTGGAGGCGGCGCTGGCCGGCCTCCCCCGGGTGACGGTGACGGACCCGCTGGAGTACCCGGACCTGGTCCGGGCGCTGAGGCTGGCTTCCCTGGTCCTGACGGATTCGGGCGGCATCCAGGAGGAGGCCCCGACGTTCGGCACCCCGGTGGTGGTGCTGCGCGACGTGACCGAACGCGCGGAGGTGGTGGAGGCGGGCTACGCGTGGCTGGCGGGCACGGACACGGCGCGGATCGTGGACCTGGCGGCGCGCCTGCTGAGCGGAGAGTTGCGCCCGGCCCAGGTGGGCAACCCTTACGGGCAGGGGAATGCGGCGGCGCTGGCGGTGGCGGCGATCGAGGAACTGCTGGGCGTACGGGCCGTGGCCCCGGCGACGGCTTCGTAGCGCGAACCCGCCCCACGGCAATTACCCCGCACGGCAACCCGCCCGCGGCAGCCTCGCCAACCGGACCACGACACCCACACCCCCCGCAACCCCGATCCGAAGCCACAACACGGCCGACGGCGCCGGGTCAAGGCACGCTTTCCCGCCTTGACGCGG